>JANMHL010000428.1:0-8088 GCA_031375125.1 Novosphingobium sp.
GCCGATCTTGTCGATCGCTTCGCCGAAATAGCGCACCGTCAACACCGTTTCGGGCAAATCGACGCCGAGCGCGTCGCTGATCGGCTTGCCCATGCTGAGCGTTTCGAGCAGCGCCAGTTCGGCTGCGTGACCCTCGATCAAATCAGCCCAGCGCCGGAAAATGTCCATCCGCGCGCGCGGCGCCAAGTGCCGCCAGCGCCCGTCGTCCCACGCCTGTTTTGCCGATGCGACCGCGTGATCGATATCCGCCGCCGTGCCGCAGGCCAGTTCCGCCAGCCATACGCCCGTGGCAGGATTGATCGCTTGTATAGGCGTGCCAGAACCAGCGGCGGAGCGCCCATCGATGAAAATGCCGGTTTCAAACTTCATTGCCGCAGCGCGGGCGACCCAGGCAGCGTGATCGGCGGGCGTGGCTTCGTTCATAACCGGTTTCCTGCAAAGCTAACGCTTGGGAACAACCTCATAGCCCCGCTCTTCCGGCTCGTCGTCGGTCATTTGCGCCGGGAACCCGGTGCCCAGCACTTTGAGCCCGAGCGGCTCTTCATAACGCCGGATGATATTGGGCGAAAGTTCGCGGCTGCCAAAATTTTGCTCGGCTTCCTTGAACAGCCGAACGATCAACGGCGACAGCTCAACCGGTACGCCGGCTGCATGGGCGATCTTGTCAAACAGTCCGATATCCTTGCTGACCAGATCCATCGTGAAGTTGATGTCGCGGCTGCCGTTGAGGATCACCTGGCTTTCGGTTTCGTGGACAAAACTGTTTCCGGACGAAATCCTGATCGCTTCATACGTGGTGTTCATATCCAGCCCGATCGCCTTGCAGGTGGTCAGCGCCTCAGCCAGCGCGACCAGGTGCACCGTGCACAGATAGTTGGTCATGACCTTGAGCTGCGACGCCGTACCCAGTTCTCCGGTGTGGAGAATGCGGCGGCCCATCGTGGTCAGCACCGGCAGCACGATTTCAAAGGCGGCGCGCGGCCCGCCTGCAAAGATCGCGATGTTGCCGGTGTCGGCCCGGTGACAGCCGCCTGAAACCGGGCACTCCATGAACATCGCCCCGCGCGCTTCAACCAGTGCGCCCAGTCGGATCACTTCGGAATAATCGGTCGTGCTCATTTCCAGCCAGACCTGGCCGGGCCGCATGACCGCCAGAAAGCCGTCTTCAGCTTCGGCAACTGCGGCGCTGGCCGCTGGCGAGGGCAGGCAGGTGACGATCAGATCAACCGCTTCAGCCAAGGCCTTGGGTGACGCCGCCGATTGCGCGCCGCGCGCCACATATTCACTGACAAGATCATCATCGAGATCCCGCACGGTAACGTCATGGCCGTTGCGAATAAGGCTGCCAGCCAGTTTCCCGCCCACGTTGCCAAGACCAATAAAACCAATTTTCATAAGCGCTTTCCGTGCGGTCAAAACACCGTTCCCACGCCGGTTAGACCTATCGGCGGCACCCGCCACAAATGAAAATTTTGCCATTTCAGCAAAATTTTTTGAACACTGTCGGCGGCATCGCCCTGCTGGCAACCTGAAAATTTTTTGAACCAATGACACTGAATTGCCCATTTGTGCTGCGGGCCGTTCGCGCCCTAGAGTTGCGTGAAAATGATCCGGGAGTGAGACGGAAATCCATGCAAACACAGGCGCGCGTAGTCATCATCGGCGGCGGGATCATGGGGGCCAGTCTGCTCTACCATCTGGCAGAGCTTGGCTGGACCGATTGCCTGCTGATCGAAAAGGACGAACTGACCTCCGGTTCGACCTGGCACGCAGCCGGGCAATGCCCCAACATTACCGGCAGCTTCAATCTGGCGAAAATGCATGCCTATTCGAACGCGCTCTATCCAAAGCTGGAAGGGCTGACTGGGCAGTATGTCAGCTGGCACAAATCAGGGGGCATTCGCCTGGCTACCAACGAACGCGAACTCGCGTGGATGCGGTACATTCAGGGCTTTTCCAAGATCATCGGCTTTGAAATGGAGATAATTCCGCCTGAAGAAATCCTTCGCCACAATCCTTTTATGGTGTTGGACGGCGTAATCGGTGGCGCTCGGACGACCGAAGATGGCCATGCTGATCCCTCAGGCATCTGTAACGCACTGGCCATTGGCGCAAAGAAAATGGGCGCGCAGATCGTGCGCAAAAACCGCGTTACGGGTCTGACGCAGCTAGTGTCAGGCGAATGGGATGTGGAGACTGAGCAAGGAACTGTCCGCGCCGAAATCGTCGTCAATGCAGCGGGCTGCTATGCGCGGCAGATCGCGCAGATGGCGGGGATCGACATTCCGGTGACCAATATGGAGCACCACTATGTCGTCACGGATCCCATTCCGGCGTTCAAGGACCGCGAGGAAGAGATTCCCGTCATGCGCTGCCCCCATGTTTCGGGCTATTTCCGACAAGAGCAGAAAAGCGGACTGATCGGCGTTTACGAGAATGTCGGCCTTGCCGAGGCCTGGGCCCCGCGCGGTGGGCATCCGGAGTGGGATTCGACCAGCGAGCTGTTCCCCGAAGATCTCGAACGGATTGCCCCTTGGCTTGAACGGGCGATTGAGCGAATGCCGATCTTTGGCGAGGTCGGGCTGCGGCGCTTCGTCAATGGCGCGATCCCCCATACCCCCGATGGCGGGCCGCTGCTGGGGCCAGCGGTTGGCCTCAAGAATTTCTGGCATTGCTGCGGCACCAGCTTTGGCATCGCGCAGGGCGGCGGGGCTGGAAAGTATCTCGCGCAATGGATGGTTGCCGGCGATGCCGAGATCAACATGACCGAATTCGACCCACGCCGGTATGGCCCCTATGCCAACGAAACTTACTGCCGCGACAAGGTTTTCCTGGATTACCGGATGACCTTCACAACCCGGCTCCCGGGCGAAGAGGAGCCCGACGCCCGGCCGCAAAAGATTTCGGCGCTATATGGCCGGCTGCTGTCCGCAGGTGCGGTCTATGGCGAAACCTATGGCTGGGAACGGCCCAAGTACTTCGCGCTTGATGGCGCGGCGGAGCAGGGCGGCTACCACCGGACCAACAGCTTCGATGCCGTCGCTGCCGAGGTCAAAGCGGTTACCGAGCGGGTTGGCGTGCTCGATCTATCGGGCTTTGCCAAGTATGATGTCACCGGCCCAGACGCAGAAGCCTTCCTCAACCGGATTTGCGCCAACCGGATGCCGAAGAAGCTGGGCGGGATTGGCTTGGTCCATCCGCTGTCGGTGCAGGGACGAATTTATGGCGAAATGACCGTCACACGGTTCGCCGACGACCATTTCTACTGCCTCTCAGCCGCCGCCGCCGAACAGCGCGATTGGGACTTGCTGATCCAAAGTAAATTGCCCGATGAAGATGTGACCATCCGTAACCTGACCATGGAACTGGGTGTGCTGGTGATGAACGGCCCGCGTTCGCGCGATGTGTTGGCCAAACTCACCGATGCCGACCTCAACAATGAGGGATTCCGCTGGCTGAGTGGTCAGAAAATCACAGTCGCGGGCATCAAGCTGCGCGCGCTGCGTGTCTCCTATGCGGGGGAACTGGGATGGGAATTGCATCCGGCGATGGACGATTTGGCAGCGCTGTATGACGCGGTGTGGAGCGCCGGCCGAGAATTTGGGATCGTCAATTATGGGCTCTATGCGGCCAATGCGATGCGGATGGAAAAGGCTTACAAAGCCTGGGGCAGCGAACTTACCAACGAGCTGACGATGATCGAGGCGGATATGCCGCGCTTCATCAATTTCAAGAAAGATGATTTCATCGGCAAGCAGGCGACGCTTGATGCGCCTGATCGGTTCCGCATCGTTTACGGCGAGGTGGATGCATCGGATGTCGATGTTCGCGGGGCGGAGCCTTGCATGATCGGCGAAACTTGCATCGGGCTGACGACCTCGGGCGGCTATGGCCACCGGGTCGGCAAGAGCTTGTTTTTCGCCTGTGTTCCGCATGACAACGCCGCGCCGGGATCGCGCTTTGAGATCTTGCTGCAAGGCGAACGGCGTTTGGGAACAGTGCTCGAGCATCCCGCCTTTGATCCCGACAACGCCAAGATGAGGGTCTGAACCGGTGGCGGCTGAACTCCCCCGCAAAGCCCGCGTTGTCATCATTGGTGGCGGCGTAATCGGCTGTTCGATTGCTTACCACCTGACCAAGATCGGGTGGGATGATGTCGTGCTGCTCGAACGCAAACAGCTGACCAGCGGCACGACCTGGCACGCCGCCGGGCTGGTTGGGCAGCTGCGCCCGTCGATCAACATGACCAAGCTCGCGAAGTATACGGGCGAGCTTTACCGTGGGCTTGAAGCCGAGACCGGGCAAGCCACCGGTTATCGCCAATGCGGCTCAATCTCGATGGCGACCAATGCCGAGCGATTTGAAGAACTGAAGCGCAGCGCCTCGATGGCCAAGGTCTTCGACTTGCCGGTCAACGTCGTCACTCCGCAAGAGATCAAGGACATGGCCGGGATCGTCAATGTCGATGATGTGGTCGGCGGCATTCACATTCCCAGCGACGGCTATGCCAATGCCGTCGATATCACGATGGCTCTGGCCAAAGGCGCGCGGACCGGCGGCGCGCGGATTTTTGAGAACACCAAGGTTACCCGCATTCGCCACGATGGCACGCGGGCAACCGGGGTCGAAACCGCCGAAGGAACGATCGACGCCGACTATGTGGTGATCTGCGGCGGGATGTGGACCCGCGATCTGGCGGCCAGCGTCGGCGTGACCGCGCCGCTGCACGCCTGCGAGCATTATTACGTGCTGTTTGAAGGGGTCGAGGGGATCGATCCCAGCCTGCCGGTGCTGCGCGACTACGACTATTGCGGGTACTACAAATACGATGCCGGAAAATTGCTGGTCGGGGCGTTCGAACCCAATGCCCGGCCGTGGGGGATGGACGGGATCTCCGAAGATTTCTGCTTCGATGAAATCGCTGGCAGCTTCGAACACTTCGAACCGTTGCTGTTGGACGCGATGCGCCGGGTTCCAGCCTTGGAAAATGCCGGGATCCTCAAGTTCTTCTGCGGCCCGGAAAGCTTCACCCCGGATGTCCGCTATCACCTGGGCGAAAGTGCCGAGCTGAAGGGCTGTTTTGTTGCCGCCGGGCTCAATTCGATTGGCCTGCAATCGGCCGGCGGCGTGGGCAAGGTCATGGCCGAATGGATCCGCGATGGGATCCCGCCTGCTGACCTGTGGGCCGTCGACATCCGCCGCAACATGCCGTTTCAGAACAACCGCAAGTACTTGCGCGAACGGGTTACAGAAAGCCTTGGTCTGCTTTACGCGACGCATTATCCGTTCAAGCAGTATGAAACTGCGCGCGGCGTGCGGAAATCGGCAATCCATGATCGGCTGGTCGCCGCGGGCGCCTGTTTCGGTGAGGCGTTCGGCTGGGAGCGGGCCAACTGGTATGGCGCAGCCGGTTCATCGCCGAGCTATCAATACAGCTATGGCCGCCAGAACTGGTTCGACGCCAGCGCCGCCGAATGCAAGGCCGTACGCGAAGCGGTGGCGCTGTTCGACCAATCGAGCTTCGCCAAGTTTCGCCTTGAAGGTCGCGATGCCTGCGCCGTGCTGAACCGGGTCTGTTCCAATGATGTCGATGTCGCACCGGGCAAGCTGGTCTATACCCAGTGGCTCAACGAAAAGGGCGGAATCGAAGCCGACCTGACCGTTACCCGGTTGAGCGAAACCGCCTATTTGATTATCGGCGGGGCGGAGACTGAAACCAGGGATTTCAACTGGCTAAGCCGCCATACCCCCGCTGATGCCCATGCGGTGCTGACCAATGTCACCTCAGGAATGGGGGTCCTGTCGGTCATGGGTCCAAATTCGCGGGCGCTGCTGCAGTCGCTCAGTCCCAATGACCTGTCGGACAGCGCGTTCGCGTTCGGGACCAGCCAGGAGATCGAACTGGGCTATGCCATCGTCCGCGCCTCGCGCATTACCTACGTCGGGGAACTGGGCTGGGAACTCTATGTGCCGAGCGAATTCCTTGCCGGGGTCTATGACGAGATTGTCGCGGCGGGCGCGGCCTTTGGTTTGAAGCACGCCGGTTATCATGCGCTCAATTCGCTGCGGATGGAAAAGGCCTACCGCCACTGGGGCCATGACATCACTGACGAGGATACGCCGCTCGAGGCCGGGCTTGGCTTTGCGGTCAAGCTCGACAAGCCCGGCGGGTTCATCGGACGCGAAGCCTTGCTGCGGCAAAGGGAGGAGGGGCTGAAGCAGCGCCTTGTCCAGTTCCTGCTGAAGTCCGACCAGCCAATGCTCTACCACAACGAACCGATCTGGGAGGGGGACCGGATCGCCGGTTATATCCGTTCAGGGATGTATGCCCACACGCTCGGCGCGGCCTGCGGACTTGGTTACGTCGACGCGGCCGATGGCGGTGTGGTCGGCCCGATCCAGCCGGACGCTTACGAGATCGAGATCGCCGGTGTGCGTCACCCTGTCACAGCCTCGCTCAAGCCGCTTTACGACCCCACCAGCGCCCGGATCAAAGTGTAATGACAGAAACATCGAACGAACTGATGCAGCGCCTCGCCGCCAGGACGCGGGTCGGCTACAGCTTTGAACAGGATTTCTACACCAGCGAAGCGGTGTTCAAGGCCGATTTTGAACAAGTCATCAGCAAAAAGTGGATCGTTGCCGGGCACGTTTCGCGGATCCCGGGCAAAGGCGACTATTTCCTGTTCCGGATCGGCGCAGAACAGATCATCGTGATCCGCGAAAATGAGACCAGCGTCCGCGCGTTTTTCAATGTCTGCCGCCATCGCGGATCGACCCTCTGTTCGGCGGAAAGCGGCAATGCACCGCGGCTGGTCTGTCCGTACCATGCCTGGACCTTTGGGCTTGATGGGCGGCTGCTGGCCGCGCGGCTGATGCCCGATGATTTCGACAAGGCGGAAAATAGTCTGTTTGCCTGCCACATTCGGGTATTCCACGGGCTGATCTTTATCAACCTGAGCGAAGAGGAGCCCGACGATTTCGACGCGACTTTCGGCGATATGGGACCGATCCTCGATTACCATGGCATGGCCGATGCGCGGATCGCCCACGCCGGCAGCTATCCCACCGATGCCAACTGGAAGCTGGTCGTCGAAAACTTTTTCGAATGCTATCACTGCGTTCCGTCGCACCCCGAATTCTGTTCGATGCATGCCGCTGAATCGATCGTCGCGGTGGGGGCTGGCCCCAGCTCTGGACCGGCCGATGCCATCGCCAACTTCGCGCCAAAACTGCAGGCCTGGGAAGCGCGGGCGGCGGCGCTGGGGCGGCCGATCGGCACGATCGATGAACCGCCCAGCAGCAGCCACTTGCGCCTGATGATGCAGCGGATGAACAAGGATGGCTGGTCATCCGAAACCCAGGACGGCAGCGCTCCGGCTCCGCTGATGGGCAAGCGCACGCAGCCCGATGGCGGGCGGATGCACTTGAGCTTCAGCCCGTTCACGCAAATCGTAGCCGACGATCATTTCGTGATCCTGTTCCAGTTCACGCCGCGTTCTGCGTTGCGGTCGGATGTCGAGATGATCTGGCTGGTGGATGGTCGGGCCAGCGAGGCCGAGGTCGATATCGACAAGATGATCTGGGGCTATCACGCTACGACGACGCAGGACAAAGTGATCACCGAAAACAATCAGGCCGGGATCATGTCGAGCCGCTACCGTCCGGGCCGCTATTCGGATCAGGAAGGCAGCGTCATCAATTTCCAGAAGTGGTATCTGAACCAGTTCGGGCTGGACCGCGCCGAATGACCATTCCCGCCGTCATGCGCGCGGTCCTGCTGACCGGCAACGGCGGGTTCGACAAGCTGGATTTGCGCGATGATGTAGCGGTGCCGCTGCCGGGGCCGGGTGAAGTCCTGATCCGGGTTGGCGCGGCGGGGGTCAACAACACCGATATCAACACCCGGATCGGCTGGTATTCCAAAGCCGTGGCCGAGGCGACCGAGCTTGGCGGAGCCAGTGGCATTGCCGAAGCCGAGGACGACGGCTGGTCCGGCGCCGCCTTTCAGTTCCCGCGCTTTCAGGGCGCGGATGCTTGCGGCGGGATCGTCGCGGTGGGCGCCGGCGCCGATCAGCGGCGGGTGGG
>JANMHL010000436.1:0-2489 GCA_031375125.1 Novosphingobium sp.
GGCGACCAGCGCGCCAACCGCAGTGAGCGCGGCGGCGATCGAAGCGAGCGGGTGTTCCTGAACTTCATGGGCGGCCTGACGCACGATGTTCTGGGCTGCATCTGCCGAGTTCTGCCGCAGCACCTCTGCCACCCGGACAACTTCCGTTGCGGCGCTGGACAAAGCAGCGCTGGCGTCGGCGGACAGATCCAGCGCATTTGCCGAAGCTTCCCGCAGCGATTGTGCCACGACCGCGAGCTTAGCTTCGACGTCGCGGGTGATCTGGGCGGCAGTGTCGATTGCCTGGTCTGCAAGTTCGGCCATGATTGTCCTCCAGTGGTTCACTCAACGCGCGAGTGGCGGGACAAAGAACCAGCCGGACTCTGAATGGTTCCGCTGGCTGCCGACAAAAGCTGGCCGATCGGGTTCAGGCCAGCGCAGCCAACAGCTGATCGATCGGAATGGTCGCAAAGGTGGTGATGCTGTCGGCCAGGGCATAGGGCAGGATCAGCGTGCGGCCATGCAGCATGGCTCCGCAGCTATAGGCAATGTTGGGGACATAGCCGAAGCGTTCGTCCGAAGTTGGCCGGATCAGCGGGCTTGCGGTCCGCCCGATGACCTTGGTCGGATCGCGCTTGTCGAGCAGGAACGCACCGATGCTGTAATTGCGCACGGCCCCCACGCCATGGGCCAGCACCAGCCAGCCCTCGTCAAGCTCAATCGGTGAGCCGCCATTGCCCAACTGAACAATTTCCCACGGGAACGTCGGAGTAATGATCCGTTGGCCGCCATCCCAGCGATAGAGATCGTCCGACTGCAGGAACCAGATCGATTCATGGTCCTGCCGCCCAAGCATCGCATAGTGCCCATCGATCCGCCGCGGAAACAAGGCCATGCCCTTGTTGGCGGTGGCCGAGCCGTGCAGCGGGTGGAGGTCAAAGCTGATGAAATCGCGGGTCGCCAGCAATTCCTGCCGGATCTCCTGCCCGCTGAAGGCCGTATAGGTGCCGTAATATCCGGTTGCGCCATCATCATCGCTGAACCGGACCAGGCGGACATCCTCGATGCCATGGCGCTGGGCCGGAGTAACCGGAAACAGCACCACTTCGGACAGATCACGCCGTTCATCGCTGGTCAGGCGCACGAACTGGTCATCGCCAGCCGGGTGACGGACAATCTCTATTCGTGAAACGGTCGCGAGTGGGCTCGGCGGATCAACGATTACAGCGTTTTGCGCGTCGATGATGCCGGTCCGGAAGGATACCGAAGAGAGGTGACCCTCGCCCACCGCCCGCAACGACAGGACAAAGCGCGTCGCACCGTTGGCCAATCCCGATTGATCCGGGTGGGCGACAATGCTGGGATTGAACAAGGCCACAGCCTCGAACGCGTATTCCTCGCTGAAGTAGGCGCCAATCAATAGGGCGCGCTGATCCGAGACCGAGCACTTGGCAAAGATCACACCATTCACTTCAACGAAGCGCCGCATCAGGACCCTATCGCTGGCGTTGTAGCGGGCCGACAGGCCGTCACAGACCCGCTTCAGTTCGGCGGTCACGGTTTGGGCGTCCATCGCCAAGACTGTATCGACGATCCGTTGTGCGCGCAGGTTACCCAAGGTTACGTATCCGGGCGGGGCTTCGGCCGGAACGAACGGCTTGATCACCACGCGCGTCGGATCTGGCCGCAGGGTTATCGGCAAGTGCGTGACGAAATCGACTTCGCGGCGCGGCGTTTTTGAAATTGCACTGACCTTTCGGGCATCGACTGACCGGTTCTGTCCAAATCGGCGCGTGACGTACCCTTTCGAGCCACAACTGCGGTCCCGGTGAAAGGTTCCAAACACGCGAACCCGCGCAATTTGGCCGCTGCCAGAACATTTTCAGCGCCGACAGGTTTCCAGAACGTCCGTGCGGGAGGCGTAAATCCGATGAAATCGATGCCGATCGCCATGCCGCCGAGATCGACGGCCTTTTCGGCATTCGCTGGATATCCTGCCGCCAGGGCAACGATTTCTTGATCGTGGCTTTGGGCAAGGCGGTTCCGGCTAGGGCAATCTGCAGCTGGGCCCTGCTGACAATCCCCTTGCTGGCATCCTGCACGGTCGGACCGGAGTACCACGCGGCCTCACCGGGTGAGTTGAAGGTGCCGCAAGCGCACTCCACTGCGCCGGATCAGATCCCGGTCGCAGTCGACCTGCGAACCTGGTGGAGCAGCTTCAACCACCCGGCCCTCAGCGGGCTCATTTCCACTGCCATGGCGGCCAATAATGACATCGCTATCGCCAGCTCACGGCTCCGATTGGGGAAGCTCTGACCTTAAGCGGAGCAGGCCCAGGCCACCAGATTTTCGCCCGAACCCTCATTACCATACGCCCGGAGATGCTTAATGCGGCGGGGCGAAAACCATTAACACACCACGCTAATGGAACAAATGACCGGCCATCGAACATCGGCGCTTGCAACACCGCAAGTTTCCCGCCTAACATCAAGCATCCTGACAAGGCCAAC
>JANMHL010000451.1:0-2019 GCA_031375125.1 Novosphingobium sp.
GTAGAGCACACCCTTCACACGGGTGGGGTCGCAGGTTCAATCCCTGCCGCGCCCACCATTAAAAGCCTATGATTTAAGGGGTTTTAATGGTGAGGCGGCGGGGTAGCCGCTTCGTCAATGTGCAGAACTTTGCGCGAACAAACGCCAAATTTCGGGCTGATCACGTACAAACCCCGTACACGCTTGGCGCGGGATGACGGCGGTGTGTTTCCACGACCCCAAACTTTCCTACACTCCGCCGATCTGCCAGACTGCCGCACCTGCGCTATTTGACATTGTAGCTGATCCCATTCCGCCTATTGGGTGCCCGCGCGGAAGCTCACATGGGGTGACCTAAGGTAACAGCCGGGGCCCGCTTTGTGTGGATGTTTGTTACCTTTGACGCCGCACAGTTGAAAGCGCCGCCGATGGCAGGCATAGCGCCTCCACTATGCACGATATTAAATTCATCCGCGAAAACCCTGAAGCTTTCGACGCCGGTCTGGCGCGGCGGGGGATCGACCAAATTGGCTCCGGTCAAGCAGACCTGGGAATGGTAGAGCCCGGACAAGTTTCTCGTGTGGTACTGCAATTGGACGAAGGGCATCGGACATTTCTAACCGAATACGAAGACTTGTTGAGTAAACGCAAGAACTGGTCGAAGGAGATTGGCGTAAGGAAAGCCAATAAAGACGACTTGGGTGCCGCCTACTTCCTGAGCGAAATGGATCGCTTGAAGGGACAGCTTCCCGGAAATGAGCAAAATGTAGCAGAATGGAAAGCTCGACTCGTAGCGATACTGGAATCGCTTCCCAACCTGCCCGACACCGACGTTCCCGAGGGTACAGACGAGAGTCAAAATGTTCAAGTCGGCGAACCTTGGGGCACCCGACGGCAGTTCCATTTTGCGCCCAAGGAACACGCCGATCTCGGCCCCGCACTCGGCCTCGATTTTGAAACCGGCGCGCTGATTTCCGGTTCGCGGTTCACGTTTCTGCGCGGGCAAATGGCGCGGCTGCAGCGGGCGCTGGGGCAATTCATGCTCGATCACCAGACTGCGGTGAACGGCTACACCGAAAACGCCACCCCGCTGCTGGTCCGCGAAGAGGCGCTGTTTGGCACCGGTCAGTTGCCGAAGTTCGCCGAGGACAATTTCCAGACCACCGATGGCCGCTGGCTGATCCCCACCGCCGAAGTATCGCTGACCAACTCGGTCCGCGAACAAATCCTCGCCGACAGCGCGCTCCCGATCCGCCTCACCGCCCTCACCCCGTGCTTCCGCTCCGAAGCGGGTGCGGCGGGGAAGGATACGCGGGGGTATATCCGCCAGCACCAGTTCGAAAAGGTCGAGCTGGTGACCATCTGCAAACCCGAAGATTCTGCCGCCGAACACGAGAAGATGGTCAAGGCCGCCGAATCGATCCTTGAGGCGCTGGAACTGCCCTATCGCAAAATGCTGCTCTGCGCGGGCGACATGGGCTTCACCGCGCGCAAAACATTCGATCTCGAAGTCTGGCTGCCCGGTCAGGATACCTACCGCGAGATTTCGAGCATCTCCAACTGCGGCGATTTTCAGGCCCGGCGGATGAACACCCGCTGTCGGCCAGAAGGCGCAAAGGGCACCGAATTCGTCCACACCCTCAACGGTTCCGGCCTCGCCGTGGGCCGGACCTTGGTTGCGGTGCTGGAGAATTACCAGCAAGAGGATGGCTCGGTCACCGTGCCGACCGCGCTGCTGCCATATATGGGCGGTATCACCGCACTGGTGCCCGCTTAATGCGCATTCTCCTGACCAACGATGATGGCATCCACGCCCCCGGCCTCGAAGTGCTGGAGGCGATTGCGCGGACGTTTTCGGACGACATCTGGGTCGTCGCCCCGGCAGAGGAGCAATCGGGTGCCGGGCATTCGCTCACCTTGGGCAGTCCGGTGCGGCTGCGGAAATACACCGAGCGCCGCTTTGCCGTATCGGGCACGCCAACCGACGCGGTGATGATGGCGCTGCGCACGGTGATGCCGGACAAGCCCGATCTGATCCTG
>JANMHL010000004.1:0-3730 GCA_031375125.1 Novosphingobium sp.
GGTGCTGGAAACCAAGACCCGCTACCTGATCGTCACCCACAACGCCGTAACGATGAGCCGGATGCACCGCCTGTTCGGGGTGACGATGGTTGAACGCGGGGTATCACGTTTGGTCAGCGTTGATCTGGAGGCGGCAGAGGAGCTGCTGGCGGCGGAGTAGTAAAACGGGGGGATGCAATGCCAAACCTAGCGAAGAACACAGCGACAGAGCGGCGGTTCTGGATCACGCGCAACGGCCTGTTGCTGCTTGGGGCATGGTTGTCTGCAGCTGTCGCATGGTGGATGATCGCTTGGCCAGTAGCGACGTTTTCCAATGTCGCCGATCACCAGGATCACTTCGCGTTGACTTTCGCGCACATGGTGGGCGGCACCGGAATGCTCGTGCTTGGCGGGTGCAATCTCTATCTGGCTGCGCGCAAGACCCGAGTCATGTTGCACCGGCGAATTGGGCAGGCCTACCTCGTAACAGGGACTTTTGGGGCGATCCTTGCACTGGTCATCACCCTTTCGTCGGCACACAAGAAGGTCGGTAGCGCGGTTCTGACCAACGCGACCGTCTCCCTCACGATGCTTGCCAGCGCTTGGCTGGCGTTCGCAGCGGTGGGGTGGCGTGCAGCGCGAAATCGCCAATTCGTTTCGCACGGCGACTGGATGATCCGCAGCTACATACTGGTATGGTCGTTTGTGTTCTGCCGGGTGGCGTCGCGTGTAACGAACATAGAAAGTCTCGGCGGCGGTGAGGCTTTTGTCTGGCTCTCTTGGGTTGGACCTCTGGTGATCGGGGAAATTGTCATTCAGTGGCCGCGAGGCGCAAAAAGGAACAGTGCCTCCAATCCAGCGAAACTGCTCTAATCCAGCACAAACCGCGGCCCGGTTCCGCCAGTCCCCGCCCGGTCATCGCGGTTATACAGCTGGCAGCGTTGCAGGCTGAGGCACCCGCAGCCGATGCATTCGTCGAGCTTGCGGCGGGTCAGGCTGAGCAGTTTGATTTTTTGGTCGATCATCCCGCGCATTGACTGGCTGATTGCGCGCCAATCGCCCAGTGTCGGGGTGCGGCCTTGTGGGAGCTTGGCGAGTTCCACCTCGATCTCAGCCAGGCCCAACCCCAGCTTTTGCGCAATCAGGATGAAGCTCAGCCGCCGGATATCGCTGCGCAGAAAGCGGCGCTGGTTGCCCATGGTCCGCATCGCCTGAATCAGGCCCTTGTCTTCGTAAAACCGGATCGCTGAAACGGCGAGGCCGGTGCGCTTCGCCAGTTCGCCAATCGGGAGCAGGTCATTGCGGTCCATAGCTACATTACCCCATCGTCATTGCGAGCGGAGCGACGCAATCCAGGGGCAGCGCAAACCGCTCTGGATTGCCACGGGCTTCGCCCTCGCAATGACGGCAGGAACGAAGTGCAGAACTCACTTGACCTCAAGTTAGCTTGAGGTTGCACAAAGGCAAGCGCGGTGATTCGCCGCTGCGGCCAAGCGCCCTGAAAAAGGACTGAAACGATGCCAACCGGCTATCTTGAACACGCCAATATCACTGTCAGTGATCCCGACCGCTCCTCTACTCTGATGCAACAGCTTTGCGGCTGGCACGAACGCTGGCGTGGGCCTTCGCAACTGGGTGGCTGGACGATCCATGTCGGCAATGATCGCGACTATCTGGCAGTCTATACCCATGACAGCCCGGTGCCGCGCTTTGCCAAAGGCCAGCCACTCAACCACATCGGGTTGGTGGTCGATGATCTGGGTGCGGCTGAGGCGGTGGTGATCGCGGCGGGTTTGGTTCCGTTCAACCATGCCGATTATGATCCGGGGCGGCGGTTCTATTTCTTTGATTGGGACGGTATCGAGTTTGAGATGGTCAGTTACGATTGAAGCTTATCTGAAGGGAAATTGACTCACACAAAGACACGAAGACACAAAGAGATCGCGCTTGCGGCGAAGCCGCGCTCTTAGTTCGGGCCGTGCGGTTCACCTCATTTGAGAGGACTTCGAAATGGCCTGCGACGCAGCGCAGCCTCTTTGTGTCTTCGTGTCTTCGTGTCTTCGTGTGAACAAATATCAGAGCAAAGCCGCTTGCCCAGCCCCGCCCCCGGCAGCCCAACGCTGCGCAGTTCGTTCCACCGTGATCGCGTCCCCCCAAGTCTGGCAAAGCGCCAGTGCAGCGTCCGCCGAACCCGCCAGCCAATCCGCCTGCGCGAGGTCATTCAGGATCAGCGGCATCCGGTCATGCACATCGGCCATCTGCGGGTGCCCATCGACCATCACCATCGTATAGACTTCGCCCCATTCCGCGCTGGCCCGCCACAGCCCGGCAACTGCAAACAGGTCCGCGCCCGGCAGGCCATACCAGGTGCGGGTCATCCGGCCTTTCTCGCCCTCGGCCTCAGCCCACCCACTGACCGGGATCAGGCAGCGGCGCTGCGCAAAACTGTCACGCCAGAACCCGGTCAGCAGCTTGTCCTCTCGGGCATTGGTGACCGGTTTGGGTTTGAGTTTCTGGCCTTGCTTGCCGGTCAGCACCAGCGGAAAGCCCCAATGCATCGCCCGGGCTCGGCCCTCGGCGATCACCAATCCGGGGGTGCCGGGATAGACTTCGGCGGCGTAGTTGGCGGTCAGATCGGCATCGACTTTGAAAAGCTGGGCAACTTCGGCGGTGCCCTTGGTCATGCGGTAGAGGTTGCACATCTTATTTCAGCCGCGCGCAGCCTTGTTCGGTCTGGTCACCCCAAGTGAAGCTGGCCTTGTGCGAATAGACCGTGTCGCTCATCCCGTCGCTGCATTTGCCCGCTTCGATTGTCAGCACAACCGGCTTGCCGTCCATCGCGGCGGAATAGCGCATCCGCTTGCCTTCATTGGTCAATTTTGCGGCAATCGCGACAGCCGTCTGCTGCTCGGGGCTGGAATAGAGCAGCTTGTCCCCGACTACATCAAATGACCAGAACGGCTCGGTCCCCAGCGCCTGAAAATGCTGGACTTCAGAGGTGTTTGCCGTCGGCAACGGGCTGACAGGTGAAGCGGTCGCTGCTGCTTCAGGCGTCGGTGCCAATGAATCTGGCAGATTAACCGCCACAATTTGATCGGCCGGTTGCTGCTTGCACCCAGCCAGCACAACCAGTCCCAGCACCAGCGCGCTACGCATTGCCGACCACCCAACAGGCCGCCGCGACCAGCAGGCCGAGCGTGCGATTGGAGCGGAACCTGGCGAGGGCATTGTCGGCATCGCTATCCTCCAGCGTCAGCACTTGCCAGCCAAGGTGCGCCGCAGCCGGAGCCAATGCAAGCAGCGCGAGCGCATCTGGCCGCAGCAACCAGAACGCCGCGGCCCACAGTGCCAGCGCCCCGGCATAGAACGCCGCAACGCCGCTACGCAAATGCGCGCCCAGCGTCAGCGCGGACGATCCAATCCCGACCGACGCATCATCTTCACGGTCCTGACAGGCGTAGATCGTGTCATAGCCGACGCACCACAGCACCGCTCCAGCATAAAGCGCCGCCAGCACATCGAGCCGATCCCCACGCAGCGCGACCCAGCCAACCGGCGCGCCCCAGTTGAACACCAGCCCCAGCCAAGCCTGCGGAAATTTGGTCCAGCGCTTCATAAACGGATAGGCCGCAACCAGCGCCAGACTGCCCAGCGCCACCGCCTGCGCCTGCCAGCGCAGTTGCAGCATGACCACCAGTCCGACGCCGCACAACACGGCCAGCCAAACCCACGCCGCTAGGCTGGTCACTCG
>JANMHL010000026.1:0-4648 GCA_031375125.1 Novosphingobium sp.
GACCACAGAGGCGCGCCAGGTCTATTTCGACCGGCTCGATTTTGAAGCCAGTGTGATCAACAACATGGGCTTTGCCGGTTATTTCCTGATCGTGGCCGACTTTATCAAATGGGCCAAGGATAACGACATCCCGGTTGGTCCGGGGCGCGGTTCGGGTGCTGGCTCGGTAATCGCCTGGGCGTTGACGATTACCGATCTTGATCCGCTGAAACTGGGCCTGCTGTTCGAACGTTTCCTCAACCCCGAACGCGTTTCGATGCCAGATTTCGATATCGATTTCTGCGAAACCCGGCGCGGCGAAGTGATCCGCTATGTGCAGGCCAAATACGGCCTCGATCACGTCGCCCAAATCATCACCTTTGGTAAATTGAAAGCCCGCGCGGTGCTGCGCGATACCGGGCGGATTTTGCAGATGAGCTATGGTCAGGTTGATCGGCTGTGCAAGCTGATCCCCAATCATCCGACCGATCCGTGGACCCTGCCGCGCGCGCTCAACGGCGTGGCCGAGTTGAAGCGCGAATACGACAATGATGACGAAGTAAAGCGGCTGATCGATCTGGCGGTCCAGCTGGAAGGCTTGCCGCGCAACAGCTCGACCCATGCCGCAGGCGTAGTGATCGGGGATCGCCCGCTGGCGCAACTGGTGCCGCTGTACCGCGATCCGCGGTCCGATATGCCGGTAACCCAGTTCGACATGAAATATGTCGAGGATACTGGCCTGATCAAGTTCGACTTCTTGGGCCTCAAAACGCTCTCGGTGCTGAAAAAGGCGGTGCAGCTGCTGCAAAAGCGCGAGATCGAAATTCAGCTCGATGCCTTGGCGTGGGACGACAAGCAGGTCTACGATCTGCTCCAATCGGGTGACACCGTGGGCGTATTCCAGCTTGAATCCGAAGGGATGCGGCGGACGCTCAACGCGGTCAAGCCGACCAACTTTGGCGATATCATCGCGCTGGTCGCGCTCTATCGGCCGGGGCCAATGGACAATATCCCGCTGTTTGGGCGGCGCAAGAACGGCGCCGAAGCGATCGATTACCCACACCCCAAATTGGAGGGGATTCTGGCCGAAACTTACGGCGTGTTCGTCTATCAGGAACAGGTCATGCAGGCCGCCCAGATCCTGGCCGGATACTCGTTGGGTGATGCCGACCTGTTGCGCCGGGCGATGGGCAAAAAGGACCAAAAGGAAATGGACGCCCAGCGCGCCCGGTTCATCGCGGGCTGCGCCGAAGTATCGCAGATCGATGCCAAAAAGGCCGACGAATTGTTCGATTTGATCGACAAATTTGCCGGCTACGGCTTCAACAAAAGCCACGCCGCCGCCTATGCCCTGCTGGCCTATCAGACCGCTTGGCTCAAAACCCATTACCCACACGAATTCTACGCTGCCTCGATGTGCTTTGATATGCACCAGTCGGAAAAGCTGAGTGTCTATGTCGATGATATGCGCCGCGCCGGAGTCGCCTTGGAAGGTCCGGACATCAACCGCAGCGAGGCCGAATATACCGTCGAGCGGACCGACGACGGCCATGCCGTCCGCTATGCCCTGGCCGGCATCCGCAACGTCGGTGAAAAGGCGATGGATGCGATCGTGGTCGAGCGTGAGGCGCACGGCTGGTTTGAAAGTCTGGAAGACCTGTTCCGCCGCGCGCCGCAAGGATCCATGAACCGCCGCCAATTGGAAGGTCTGGCCGGGGCCGGAGCGTTTGACGGGCTCGATCCCAACCGGGCGCGGGTAATGGCCAATGCCGATATGCTGCTGGCAGTCAGCGACGAGGCGGTCCGCAGCCGTGCCAGCGGGCAGGCTGCGCTGTTTGGCGGCGACGATCACGCCGCCCCGGCGCTGCGACTGACTGAGGCCGAGCCGTGGAGCAAGGCCGAGCAGATGGCCAAGGAGCGCGAGACTTTCGGTTTCTATTTTGCCGCGCATCCGGTGGCGCAGTGGCGCTTGGTGGCATCGGCCAACGGCGCGCGGACCTATGCCAGCCTGATGGAAAGCGGCGCGCCGGTCGGTGGACGCGCACAGGCTGTCATGGCGGCGATGGTTGAGAACGTGAACCGGGGCAAAACCCGGCGCGGCGGTGACTTTATCCGCGCTGATTTTTCCGACAGTTCGGGGCAGTTTTCTGCCGCCTGCTTTGAGGAATCGCTGGTCGACCCGATGCTCGGCTGGGCCAAGGATGGCACGTGCTTGTTGCTGCAGGTCGAACTCGATTCGCCCAGCCCGGAAGAACCGCCAAGGATCACCGTGCGCGGGGCCCGTCCGCTGGAAGAGGTCAAAAGCGCGGCCAGTATGGTGCTGAAGCTCGATGTGCTGCAACCCGAAGCCTTTGCTGAGCTGGCCGCATTGCTGGTTGGCGGCGCGGATGGGCGCGGCGAAGTGATCGTCCGGCTGCGGACTGGGCAGGGCGAAGAACCGCTGGTCCGGCTGGGGCGCGATTATCAATTGGACGGCGATCTGGCAGAACGCTTGGCAACGCTTGAAGGAGTTGCCAATGTGTCGCTGAGCGCGCGGCGCGGGACAGGGCACCTGAAACTCGTCGCATAGGCCGGAACAAGGCTCGTCATTGCGGGCGTAGCGAAGCAACCCAGTACGGTTTACACGGCTCTGGATTGCGTCGCTACGCTCGCAATGACGAAGGTTGGATTGGAGAGAGTTGAATGCTGGGAGCGATGCAGGACTGGGATCTTCGGGTCTCGCGGATCATTGATCATGCCGCCCGCGAACACGGGGCCCGCGAGATTGTGACGCGCTGGGCCGATGGCAGCGAAACCCGGACCAATTGGGCCGAAGTCCGGCACGATGCGCTGAAAATGACCCAGGCATTGCGCAAGTTGGGGATTCAGCCGGGCGACCGGGTCGCTACATTGGCGATGAACCATGCCCGCCATCTGGTCAGCTGGTACGGCGCGGTCGGCGTTGGCGGCGTGCTCCATACGATCAACCCGCGGCTGTTCGACGATCAGCTGGAATATATCGCCAACCATGCCGAAGATCAGGTGCTGCTGTACGATGCCGTGTTCCAGCCGATCATCGACCGAATGAAGTCCAAGTGGACGACAATCCGCCACTACATCTGCTATGATAACGGTGAGTTTGAAAGCTGGATCGGGGCAGAGGACGGCCAGACTGAATGGGCCACCGGCGACGAGCGCGATCCGTGTATGCTGTGCTATACCAGCGGTACCACCGGCAATCCCAAGGGCGTGATTTACGAACATCGCTCAACCATGCTGCACGCGATCACCGGGGTTCAGCCAGCCGTGTTCGATTTCGACGCGCGCAGCGTGATGCTGCCAGTGGTGCCGATGTTCCACGCGGCCAGCTGGGGCCTGCCGTGGTGCGGCGCGGCGGCGGGGGTGAAATTTGTCTTCTCGGCGGTCAACGATCCGGCCGTGCTGTGCGAACTGATGAACCGCGAAAAGGTGACCCATTCGGCCGGGGTGCCGACTGTCTGGCTGGCCACGTTCCAGCATATGGACGCGACCGGGATTACCCTGCCGAGCCTGCGGCAGGCGATCATCGGCGGTTCGGCGGCACCGCGCTTTATGCTCGAACGGTTGATGAAGGCCGGGGTCCATGTGGCTCACGCTTGGGGGATGACCGAAACCAGCCCGATCGGCACCACTGGCGCGCGGACCTGGGACTGGGACGATCTGACCTTTGACCAACAGGTCGATATCAAGGCGATGCAGGGCCGCACTCCGTTCGGGGTGGAACTGCGCTGCGTTGACTTGAGCGATCCCACCCGGGTGCTGCCGCGCGATGGCCAGACCAGCGGCGCGCTGCAGGTCCGCGGGCCATGGGTGATCAAACGCTATTTCAAGGCCGAGGCCGATGCGACCGACGATGAACAGTGGTTCGACACCGGCGACGTCGCGATCCTCTATCCCGATGGCACGTTGCAACTGACCGACCGGACCAAGGACGTGATCAAAAGCGGCGGCGAATGGATCAGCTCGGTCGAACTGGAAAACGCCGCGATGAGCCACCCGGCGGTGGCCGAAGCCGCCTGCATCGGGATCTATCACCCGCGCTGGGATGAACGCCCGATCCTGGTCGTGGTCAAAAAGGCCGGAGCCGAAGTTTCGGGTGATGAAATCAAAGGACACCTCGCCCAGACCGTCGCCAAGTGGTGGCTGCCTGATGCGGTCGAATTCGTCGCCGAAATCCCGCACGGCGGCACCGGCAAAGTCAGCAAGAAAGACCTGCGCGAGCAGTTCAAGGATTACAAACTGGCGGAGTGATCCTCCCCGGAACGGGGAGGTGCCCGCAGGGCGGAGGGGTCGGGAGCGTGCCTCTACGGGCTAAATATGCGGAGAGGTCCCGACCCCTCCGTCAAGCTTTCGCCGCGCAACCTCGCCGTTCCGGGGAGGGTCAGGAGATAAATGTGACCACCTACATCGACCCCAGCCGCGAAAACTTTCAGGCCTTCAAGGATCTGCCGCGCGACACGCCGATCCAGATGCTCAACCTGATCAAGCTGCGGGCCATGGCGGAATATCCCGCTGGCCATCCCAGTCACGGCAAGGGCCTGACCGGGGCAGAGGCCTATGCGATCTACAAGGCTGGCTTTCAGGAACTGGTCGCCGAATCTGGTGCGGCGATGATCTGGCACCCGCCGATGGAATGCGTCGTCACCGGCCC
>JANMHL010000053.1:0-5596 GCA_031375125.1 Novosphingobium sp.
CGAAATCATCGAGGCTGAGCGTGAAGGCCAGCAGCGCCCCTGCGATCAGGCCCGGCTTCATGTGGGGGAGCAGGATATCGCGAAACGTCTGCCATTCACTCGCGCCCAGATCCTTGGCCGCTTCTTCCTGTTCGCGGTTGAAACTGGCCATCCGGCTGCGCACCACCATCGCCACAAATGGAAAACAGAAGGTGATGTGGGCGATGGTTATGGCTGACAGGTTGAGCGGCCACGGCAGCCCGGTCGGCCAGTTGATCTTGGCGAAGAAGATCAGCATCGCGACCCCCAGGCAAATCTCGGGCACGATAATCGGCAGGCTCATCACCCCTTCGACCGCGCCCTTGAAGGGAAAGCGGAACCGCCACAGCAGCACGCCCGCTAGCGCACCGAGCACCACGCTGACAATTGTGGCGAACAGCGCAATGGTCAGCGAATTGACCATCGCTTCGACCAGCGAGGTGTTCGCAAAGGCCTTTTCATAATACTTGAGCGTGAAGCCTTTCCACACCGCGTTGCGTTTGGAATCGTTGAAGCTGAACACCATCAGCACCAGCAGCGGGGCATAGAGGAACAGCAGCGTCAAACCGACCCAGCCCCGCATCCACAGCTTGCGGGTATAGTCGAGCGGGGCGATCGGCGGGCGTTTGAACAATTGGCTAGGAAACTGGGCCATTAGCGTTCCCCCGCCTTGGTCCGGTCACCGCGCAGCGATTGCAGCGCGACCAGAATGAACATCGCATAGATCAGCAGGAACGATAGCGCCGCGCCGAACGGCCAGTCGTTGGCCCGCTTGAACTGGCGCTCGATCACATTGGCGATCATCTGGCTGTCGGTGCCGCCCATCAGATCGGGGGTCAGATAGGCGCCGAGCGCCGGGATCAGCGTAATCATCACCCCGGCCATGATCCCGGGGCCAGCCAAAGGCACGACGATCGTAAACAGCGTTTTCAGATGCCCCGCGCCCAGATCAAGGCTGGCCTCGATCAGCGACTTGTCGAGCCGGTCGAGCGCCGAATAGAGCGGCAAGACCATGAACGGCAGGTGGACATAGACCAGCCCCAGCACCACCGCAAAATTGTTGTAAAGCAACTGCACCGGGGTCCAGGCCTCCAGCGGTTGCAGCCCGACCATCGTTTTCAGCCAGCTGGCCCCGCCCCACAGCGCCCCCAGCCCGCGGTTGGCATAGCCGTTCGAGCCCATCAACATCATCAGCGCATAGGTGCGGATCAGCAGGTTGGTCCAGAACGGCAGCATGATCGCCACCAGCAACCACGGCCGCCATTTTTCCGGCGCAAAGGTGATGGCCATCGCCACCGGAAACCCGATTATCAGGCAGATCAAAGTGACCAGCGCCGCGACCGCAAGGCTTTTGCCGAAAATCGACAGGTAAAGCCACTCGGTCGCGCGCTGATAATTAGCGAGCGTGCCGGTGATCGCGATATCAGCCGGGCCAGAATTCTGGCCAAAGCTGTAAAGCCAGACCACCGTCATCGGCACCAAAAAGAACAGCAGCAGCCACAGGATCGGCCCGCTCGCTATCGCGGCGAACGGGCGCTTGTGCTGCTTCCAATCCTGCAAGGACATGGCTCAGGACGCCCGGACGCGGGTGAAGGCCTCCTCGTAGAGCGGTTGCAGTACGGGATTGAATTTGGCGTATTCGCATTTTGCCAGCAGCTCGGCCGCTGGGAAGATCACTGGGTTGTTCTTGTAATCATCCGGCATAAGCGCCTTGGCTGCGGCATTCGGCGTGGGATAGAGGATCGTCTCGGTGATCTTCTTGCCCGCTTCGGCATCGAGCAGATAGTTGATGAAGGCATGGGCATTCTTGGGCCGCGGCGCGCCCTTGGGAATGCACAGATTGTCCGAATTGAACTGGCTGCCTTCCTTGGGCAGGACAAACCCGATGTCGTCATCTTCCTTCATCGCCTGCGCGATATCGCCGTTGTACTCCAGCACCAGATCAACTTCACCCTTCAGCAGCAGGTCCTGACCGTTGTCTTCGTGGAACGCTTTGAAATTGGGCTTTTGCTTGATCATCATCGCTTCGATCAGCTTGATATCGTCCTTGGTCAGGCCATTGACCGATTTGCCGAGATATTTGGCATAGAGCCGGAACATGTCGCCCGCTTCCGAAAGGACCGCGATCCGGCCTTTGTATTCATCCGAATCGAACAGCACTTTCCAGCTGTCGGGCACCGACTTCACTTTGGACTTGCGGTAGCCGATCCCCAAAGTCAGCCAGGTGTAGGGCATCGAATGCTTGCGCTTGGGATCATAGGCGACGTCCTGATATTCGGGCGCGATATTCTGGAAATTGGGGATCTGGGCATGATCCAGCGGCATCAGCATATCGGCCGCCGCCATCCGCTCGACAAAATCGTTCGACGGCACGATCACATCGTATCCGGCATTGCCCGCGCGCAGTTTGGCGAACAGTTCGTCGTTGCTGGCGAACAACGTCATGTTGACATCAGCCCCGCCCGCACCCTTGAAATCGGCCAGCGTGGTTTCGCCGATATAGGTGTCCCAATTGTAGAAGTTGAGCTTTGGCTCTTCGCCGGTTGCCGCGATGCGGGTCGCTCCGGCAGACTTGGCCGGTTCCTTCGCCGCTTCCTTGCTGCACCCGGCAAGGCCCGCAAAGCTGATCCCGACGGCAGCGGCGCCAAGCGCCTGCAGCAGCGAACGGCGGCCCAGCCCCTGACCAATGATGTTGTCGAAATCCTTCATGTGACCACCCCTTACTACGCCTCTGCTCCAGCGGGGATGCTAGCGCACAAACCCGGCTTGCCAAGCGCAGAAGCACAAAAAAGTCCCGCTTGCAGTACCAGACAGTCGATTTTGTCACCGAATGCGCTGGAAAGCGGCACAATGCTGCCCGGGTGGCAGCGCCGGGTCAGGCGTTGCGCAGGTACCAGGTGTAGTCCAGCTCGGTCACCTCGGCCATGAAGCGGGCCATTTCGACGCCTTTGACAATGGCATAGTTCTTGACGAACCGCGCGCCAAGATAGTCCTGCAGCAGCGCCGAACCTTCAAACGCCTCAATCGCCGCAGCCCAATGGTTGGGCAGGCGAATATCGGCGCCTTCGGCCTCATAGCCGTTGCCGACCACCGCCGGGCCGGGATCGATCTGGTGTTTGATCCCGTGCAGTTGCGCCGCCAGCACGGCCGCCATCGCCAGATACGGATTGGCATCGGCCCCGCAGATGCGGTGTTCAACATGGCGCGAAGCGGGCGATCCAGCGGGAATGCGTAAAGACACCGTCCGATTGTTGACGCCCCATGTGGCCGCGACGGGGGCATAGGAATTGGCCTTGAACCGGCGGAATGAATTGGCGTTGGGGGCAAAGATCGCCATCGATTCGGCCAGCAGCGTCTTCATCCCGCCAATCGCGTGGCGCAGCAGCGGGGTTCCGGCCGGATCTTCGCTGGCAAAGGCGTTATTGCCGTCCTTGTCATTCATCGAAATGTGCAAGTGCATGCCGCTGCCCGCGCTTTCCGCGAACGGCTTGGCCATGAAGGTTGCCTCCAGCCCGTGCAACACCGCCACGCCCTTGACCAACCGCTTGTACATGATCGCGTCATCGGTGGCGCGCAGCGCATCAGCCTTGTGGCGCAGGGTGAATTCAAACTGGCCGGGGGCATATTCCGAAATCCCGCTTTCCAGCGGCAGGTCCTGAACATCGCAGGCTTCATACAGATCGTCGAAGAACGGCTGGAGGTCTTCCATTTCGCGCAAGCCGTAGACCTGAATATCGGTAGAGCGGTGGCCGGTGACTATGCCGCGGGCCGGGACCGGACGGCCATCTTCCATGTCGCACAGGTAAAATTCCAGCTCGACCGCGACCACCGGGGTCAGGCCTTCGTCCGCCAGCCGGTCAATCACGCAGCCCAGCACGTGGCGCGGATCGAGATCGTTGGGGGTGCCGTCCAGTTCGTAAAAGCTGGACAGGAACTGCGCGTGATTTTCGCCCAGCCAGGGCGCCAGCACCAAGGTGCCGGGGACCGGATAGACATAGCGATCCGCATCGCCGTCTTCCCAGACCAGCCCGGTTTCCTCGCAATCGCGCCCGGTGATATCGACCACCAGCACCGATCCGGGCAGAAACCGCCCGCTTTCATAAACCGCGACCACTTCGTGCTGGCGCAGCCGCTTGCCGCGCGGAACCCCGCACATGTTGGTGAAGATGATGTCGATTGCATCGACATCGGGGTGCTCGGCGAAAAAGGCCTTGGCCTCGTCCACAGTGGCACGATGGTTGGAACTGACGGCAGGCTTGGTCATGGTGGTCATCCGATCAGGGTCTTCAGGCATTGGTCGAGCACATTGGCCAGCCGGTCAACCTGTCTCTGCGAAGTCGCCGGGCTGACCAGGGTCATATTGTGGAACGGCGCGATCAGCACGCCGCGATTGATCAGGAACAGGTGGAGCGCGTGTTCCAGTGGTCCGTGCATTTTGGCCCGGGCCTCGCTGCCGTTGCGGGCCGGCTGCGCCTCGCAGATGAACTCGCCCCGGCAACCGATGTGGGCGACGTGCCAATCGAGGCCATTGCGGGCGATCACTTCGCGCAATTGCTGGGCCAGGTTCGCGGCCAGGGGCAGCATATGATCATAGGCGGCGGGCGTCATCACTTCGGTCAGGCAGGCCCGCATCGCGGCGAGCGCCAGGGCATTGGCCGATAACGTCGTGCCGATCCCGGAATGGCCGCTTTCCCCCTCGGCCCGGACCCGCTCCATCCGCCCGGCAACCTCGGCACTAAAGCCGTAAACCGCGCAAGGCACCCCGCCGCCGACCGGCTTGCCCAGCACAAACAGGTCGGGCAGCGGGCCATAAGTGCCGGTGTGCCCGCCATAGCCGGTCGAGATCGTGTGGGTTTCATCCCAGACCAGCAAGGTCCCGTGCTGCGCGGTCAGATCGCGCAGCGCCTGCAGATAGCCCGGCTGCGGCAAAACCATCCCGACATTGGTCATCGCCGGTTCGGCCAGGACGCAGGCGATGTCGCCCTTGGCCAGCACGGCTTCGAGCGCGGGCAAATCGTTGAATTCGATCACCACGGTGTGGTCGCGCACATCATAGACCTGCCCGACCAGACTGCGGCGCAGTTCCGGCACACCATCCCGCAGATCGACGAACACATCATCGACCGCGCCGAGGAAGCAGCCGATGAAGACCAGCACATAACTGCGTCCGGTAATCGCGCGGGCCCAGCGGATCACCGCGCGATTGGCCTCGCTGGCCGAGGACGTGACCTGCCAGAACGGCAGCCCAAACCGCGCTGCCAATTCCTCGCCCACCACCAGCGCGTCCTCGGTCGGGAGCATAAATGTCAGCCCGCGCGTCGCTTGCCGGGCGATCGCGGCGCCGACCGGGGCGGGCGAATGGCCAAACATCGATCCGGTATCGCCCAGGCAGAAATCGTCATAGCGGTGCCCATCGGCGTCCCACAGCTCTGCCCCCACCGCACGGTCGGCGAACAGCGGAAACGGCGTGCCCCAGTCAAGCATCCAGTGGAACGGCACCCCCCGGTGCCAATGCCGCGCGGCCTTTGCAGCCAGTGCCGCCGAACGCGGGTTGGCGGCGGCATAGCGCGCCAGTTCG
>JANMHL010000061.1:0-1557 GCA_031375125.1 Novosphingobium sp.
AACTTCGGTCCAGACGATCCGGCTGATGCGGTGGCGCGGATAACGCTCAAGCTCACTCGTCGCGGCCTGAGAATCGTTCAGCCAGTCGATCACGATGTTGGAATCGAAAAACGGATCGGACACCTCTTACAGGTCTTCGTAGGGTGTGCGATCCTCACGGATTGCCTGCTGAAATTCGAGACCGTCGCCGATATCCTTGCGATCTTTCCAATAGCCCCGCCCGCGCTGGATCCAGCTCTTGTTGCCCTGCGCCGGCGACTGCGCCTTGTAAGCGCTCACCGCCTCACGCAACACCGAGGCGCGCGACTTGCCCTGCTCATTGGCAAGCTGGTCAAGCCACTTGACGTCTTCTTCGGGCAGATCGGCGAGAATGCGAGTCATTGATATACTGATATCATATCATGATATCATGTCAAGCACATTGCTCGGGCTGCAGCAAAATCGGAACCAAAGTAGCAGGGTCGGCCCAGACCGGCATTGAGCGCAGGTTGAAGGATTGCAGCATGACTTCCTCCGAACACCACAACCACCGATTTGGCCTCGAACAGTTGACCCTCAATCACTTTCAGCAAATGCGAATCCCGGGCTTTGGAGATCGACCAGGCAATACGGTTGCTTGGCCACGGGCCATCGGACAGTGGGCCAACTTCCTCGATATCCAGGCCATCGCCGATTAGCTTTCCGTTGGTCCTGCGATACCATTCGGCCCAGCCGCCAAAATCGGAAAATGGCGCGGCAGCCATACCGAGACCGCGCAGGCTACGCGCGAGTTGCCGATCGACAAGTCCCGGTAGCTTGGCATCGCGAACTCCGGAAAGCGTTCCATCGCGCAACCATTGTGGAATCACCCGCAACACATAGAAGCCCAGGACATCTGCCTGCTCGATGCCATTTGCCTGTGCCAGTCGTAACACATCCGTGTCATTCGCTTCGCCGCCCCAAACCTTGGCCCCAACCCGCCTAGCGCCTTGTATGGCGGGGACGGTCTCGCCCCCGGGCTGTTGCTTTTCGGCATTAAGCGGTTCGTCGGCCAGTGCCATGAGCGATAGCGAATTGGGGCCTGCATCGCTTGCCGCACCTTCGACAATCACACTGTCGACTGGCCATATGTCGAAGGCCGAACGAACCAGTCTGAAGGTCGCGCCAGCAGGATCGTTGTCGTGCTGCGCCGCGACCAAGATCAGACGGCGATTACCTTTATGGTATACCAGAAGATACGGCTCATCATTTTGGCTGTCGCGCAAGCTCTGAGTCCAATCCGCCAGACGCGCAGGTTCAAGCCGGATGGTGCTAGACGTCGCGCAGCTGCCAAGCGCGATTGCTGCAAAAAGCAAGATCCGTTTGGCCAAGTGGATTACCCCTTCTTCTCCGCCTTCTTCTTCTTCATCGCGTCATGAAACCGGTCGGCCCAGCCGGGTTTGACCAGCTGTTCGCCGCGCACGATCCGCAGTTCTCCGGCCGCGACATCGCGGGTTACCGTGCTGCCTGCGCCGACAATCGCGTCCGCGCCGATCTTGACCGGGGCGACCAGTGCGGAGTTGCTGCCGATGAAGGCGC
>JANMHL010000076.1:0-5566 GCA_031375125.1 Novosphingobium sp.
GCGCCTGTCCTTACTGCCACTGTTCCTTGCTCTGATAGCCCCTAACGTGGCTCTCGCCGAAGACACTGCGAAGCCCGCAAAAGTTCGTAAAATTTGCCGCGAGGAACCTTCCCGGACTGGCAGCCATTTCCGCGGCAAGCGTGTCTGCAAGACCGAAGCCGAATGGAAAGAGTACGATCAAGCCGAAGTTTCGCTGGAACAGGGTTCTAATGGCGCGCCGTTAGGGGCAAAAAGCACAACCTCTGGAAACTAGGTGCCGATCCTCCCTTGATCTTTGGGCTACCCCCGGCTAGGGGGGCGGCTTCGCAATTGAGCGGGCACTCCGGTGAAGCCTGACTCGCATTTGGCCCTTGTGGCGGAATGGTGCGGTTCCGGACTAGAAGCGACGGCAAAACGCCGCGTGTTTAACGCTTGTGGGCCTTGGCCTGCGAGTAGCAAATTGAAGGACTACGCCATGTCAAAGCGTCATGCATCAAAGTATAAACTCGACCGCCGGATGGGCGAAAATATCTGGGGCCGTCCCAAGAGCTCGGTTAACCGCCGCTCGTATGGCCCAGGCCAGCACGGCCAGCGCCGCAAGAGCAAGGTCTCCGACTTCGGGATTCAGCTGCGCGCCAAGCAAAAGCTCAAGGGCTACTACGGCGACGTCACCGAAAAGCAGTTCAAGCGTACCTATCAGGAAGCGTCGGCCATGAAGGGCGATACCGGTCAGAACCTGATCGGCCTGCTCGAACAGCGTCTCGATATGGTTGTGTACCGCGCCAAGTTCGCGCCGACTGTGTTTTCGGCCCGCCAGATCGTTTCGCACGGTCACATCTATGTGAACGGCGTGAAGTGCAACATCGCCAGCCGCCGCGTCCGTCCCGGTGACGTGCTGACGCTGGGCAAGAAGGCCAAAGACATGGCCTTGATCGCCGAAGCGCAGAGCCTGCCGGAACGCGAAGTGCCCGATTACGTGGCGCAAGACGGCACCGACAAGATCACTTTCGTCCGCGTTCCTTCGCTGGATGAAGTGCCTTACCCGGTGAAAATGGAACCAAACCTGGTCGTCGAATTCTATTCGCGCTGATCTAGACAACAGTTTTCAAAAGGGCGGTCCTGCGGGGCCGCCCTTTTTGTTTCAGCGCTGAAAATAGTCAGCGCGGAACCGCGCTGCCCATGCCGCAAACTGGCCCAGAGCAATGGCATCGCGCATCCCCGCCATCAGCGACTGATAGAACGTCAGGTTATGCTCGGTCAGCAACATCGCGCCGAGGATCTCGCCGCTTTTGTGGAGGTGGTGCAGGTAAGCGCGGCTGTATTTGGTGCAGGCGTCACACGGGCAGCGCGGCTCAAGCGGGGCCGGGTCTTCGGCGTGGCGGGCGTTGCGCAGGTTGACCGGGCCATTCCAGGTAAAGCCCTGCCCGTTGCGGCCGGAACGGCTGGGCAGCACGCAATCGAACATATCGACCCCGCGTTCCACCGCGCCAACCAGATCGTCAGGCTTGCCCACCCCCATCAGGTAACGCGGGCGATCAATCGGGAGCATATCGGGCGCGAAATCTAGCGTGGCGAACATCGCCTCCTGCCCTTCCCCCACAGCCAGTCCGCCGATTGCGTAGCCATCAAAGCCGATTTCCTGCAGCGCTGCGGCACTATCCCGGCGCAGGCCTTTATCGAGCGCCCCCTGCTGGATTCCGAACAGCGCGGAGCGTTCGGCGTGCTCCTCGCCGCTGTCGAACCCGGCCCGGCTGCGAGCGGCCCAACGCATCGACATCTGCATCGACTTTTCGATCACATCGCGCGGGGCATCGGCGCGCGGGCATTCGTCGAACGCCATCACGATATCACTGCCGAGTAACCGTTGGATCTCCATCGAGCGTTCGGGCGTGATCAGGTGCTTGCTGCCATCGAGGTGACTTTTGAAAGTCACGCCGTCTTCGGTAATCTTGCGCAGATCGGACAGGCTCATCACCTGATAGCCGCCGCTGTCGGTCAGGATCGGGCGGTCCCAATTCATGAATTTGTGCAAGCCGCCAAGCCGCGCAACGCGCTCTGCGCCGGGCCGCAGCATCAGGTGATAGGTATTGCCGAGCAGGATATCGGCACCGGTCGCACGCACCCCCTCGGGTTTCATCGCCTTGACCGTCGCCGCCGTACCAACCGGCATGAAGGCGGGCGTGCGGATTTCCCCTCGGCGCATCGCGATTGTGCCGGTACGGGCCTTGCCATCGGTGGCGGAGATGCTGAATTGAAAGCGCGGTTTCATCCGCGCGGCGCTAGACTAATCGGTTGCGTTCGACCAGCCCGACCAGCCCCGCCCGCAATTCTTGCCACGCCGCCCGGTCTGCTTCGTTGGCAACGGCAGCGGGTTCAACCACGTCTAGAAACGCCTCGATAAATCCGCGATACCAGTCAGGCGGCACGTCCAGTGCAACGCGGTGGTGCGGGACCGAGCTGTCAAAGGCGATCCGCGCGTCGATCGGCTTTTCGAACCAAGTCATCACGTAATAGAGCGTATTGCCGACCATCTCAGCCTCAAGGCTGGCGGGATTGCTGGGCATATGGTGGGTAAAACTGGCGCGCGCAGCGGGAAAACGGCTATAGAATTCCGCCATTACCGGGGCCGTCACATCACCCAGCTGATCGGCGGCCCGCTCCAGCCCAGCCTCAATTATTGCCAATCGGTTGGTGTCCATGGCCCCTCCTTTCGCTACCATTTCTGGCATGGGCAGGAGGGGCCAGTCGTTGCGCTAAGTCAAGCAGCGGGCATCCAGTTGCCGTGGAAGCCCGGCGGGATCCGGTGCGGGATATGCACGCTGGCAATCGGCGCCTTGGTCAGATCGCTGGCATCGAGGATGACCAGATCGGTCGTTTCGGCGGCCGCATCGATCACATAGCCCATGATCCAGCCATCGCCCTCTGGCGCGGTTTCGCTGCGCGGTACGAAGATGAACTCGCCCGGCACCTTGCCCGGTCCGAAATCGTGTGCCTGCCGCTCACCGGTCTGGAAGTCATGGCGATAGATTGGCGCTTCACCCAGAAACGCATCCTCGCCCGGCAAGGCCAGTGACCAGGCATAGCGATAGGGCTGGCCAAAAAACCGCTCGTCGGGCCGCGGAAATTCCTGCGGCGAGGCATCGAGCACATCACGGCGGACTTTTCCGGTAGCCGGATCGATGGTCCAGCGTTCCAGCCCGAGCGCTTTGCCGTTGGGGCCGTCTGGCCCTTGCGCATACATCGTCTCGTAAACTGCGCAATCGACCACGACCGTGCCATCTGCCGCATCGAACGAGTTGGCAACGTGGAACACATAGCAAGGATCAACATCGCACCAGACGATGTCTTCGACCCCGCCCGCGCGCGGCAACAGTCCGACCCGCGCGCCGTGTTCAGGGTTCCAGCCATAGGGAAACTTCTGTCCGCCGACCATCGCCTTCATCGAGAAGGTCACCGGCAAATCAAAGACCAGCACGTATTTTTCGGTAATGCTGCATTCGTGGATTGAGGGGCCGTGCTGAACCGGGATCGCCAGTTGCCGCACCACTTTGCCTTCGGGTGAAAGCACGACGTGCCAGATCGTATTGAGATTGGGGCCATCATAAGTGATCGCATGGAATTCGCCGGTACGCGGATCTTCGTGCGGGTGGGCGGTGAACGGGGCCGTCAAAGTCCCACCGAAATCGGTGTAGGCAACCGTTTCCAGGTTTTCATCGAGCACCGCCGGATTGGAGCCAGCTTCGACAATCGCCGTGATCTGTCCGGCGATCTGAATCACATTGGTATTGACCGTATCGCGACCGCTGACCCGCGGGCCAGGCGCGGCCTTGGGACCGCCCTGCTGTTCGAGCAGATGCGAGCGGATATAGCGATTGCGATACCATTCAGCCTTGCCTGCTTTCAGGCGAATACCGTGGACCATCCCGTCACCGACAAACCAATGGTGCCCGCGGGCATCCGGACTGAAGGGATTGGGCCCAATGCGAACGTAGCGACCATCCAGCTCCACCGGGATTTCGCCGGTGACCTCCAGGTCGGTCAGCGTCTTTTCTTCAGTCATCGGGGTATGGACCCCGGTCAGGAACGGATGATCGCGCGTTTCGTCCTGACGGCTGCGGTTAAAACCGGCCACTGCGGTGAGGCCCTTGGTGACGACACCGCGGATCAACGTCTCGACTGCACTTGCCATGTTGCGAATCTCCCTTTAATGTTTCTGCTGTAAACATAGAGGTCATGCTAACAGTGTCAACATCAAAAAGCCCACCTAGCACCTATCACCATGGAGACCTGCACTCAGCGCTGTTGGCAGCCGGGCTTGTGGCTTTGCAAACCACCGCGTTTGCCGATCTGTCGCTACGCCAGTTGGCCCGCAATGTTGGGGTTTCCGCAACAGCGGTCTATCGCCACTTCCCGGATAAGCAGGCACTGATGCAAGCGCTGGCCAGCGAAGGGATCGACCAACTCGGCCAGTTTCAGAAACTCGCCGCCGAAGGAGCTGCCAATCCCGACGAAGCATTCGCCGCTACGGGCCGGGCCTATGTTCGCTTTGCCTTGGCGCATCCGGCGCTATTCCGGTTGATATTCAGCCAGTGTGAGCCGGTCGGCTCGACTATTTTTGGAAACAATCTGGCCTCGCAAATGCTGCAGGACAAAGCCTCCCTCGCCACGAAAGGCGATCCAGCGGACACGCAGAAGTTGATGATCCAAGCGTGGTCGCTAGTCCATGGATTGGCAATGTTGATGCTGGACAAGCAACTCCCCACTGACCTAGCCCTGATCGACCGGGTAATCGGCCAGACTACGTTCAAACCACTTTAAGCGGCGCCCGGCATTGCCTTTGCCGCGATCCACTTGACCGCTTCAACAAAGGCGCCAAACAGCAGCCCGCCAACCACGGTCGACAGCGCCAGCTCAGCAAAATCGACCTTAAGCTGGATCAGCGGCGCAGCGGCCACTGTCAGAAACAGCATTGCCGATGTGTTGAACAGGAATGGCAGGACATTGATGACCTGCAGGTAAATCCCCGCGACCATGATCAGCAGGCCCAGGATTGTGCCATTGGTGCCCATCGTCTGGGTTAGATAGACCACTTGCCAGGCCAGCGCGATCCCGACCAAAGCGCCGCCAAGGACCGCAGGCAGGCGTTTGATATCAAGCTGTTCCAAGTTGGCCCAATGCCACAGCAGCAGAAACGCGCCGAACAGTGTGGCTTCGGAAAACAGCGCTGTGCCGACCACCGCCCACAGAACAACCGCGACCACGATGATAGCGGTAATCCCCAACCCGGCCAAAGCCGATGGTGCAGCCACTGGCGCCGCCGCAGCGGGCGCCGAAGTCATATCCGTCATGAAAATCCCCTCCGCCCCGTCGTTGTCTGATTGCGGGACAAAGCCAACAGACCCCAATTGCCGACGCGATGCAAGCGGCGCTTGTTCAGCGATCCGGCAGCAGCAGCGAACTGTCGCCATAGGAGTAGAACCGGTAACCCGCTGCAATCGCATGGGCATAGGCGGCTTTCATCCGCTCCCGTCCCATCAGCGCGCTGACCAGCATGAACAGTGTCGATTTGGGCAAGTGGAAGTTGGTC
>JANMHL010000099.1:0-5551 GCA_031375125.1 Novosphingobium sp.
GCCGCATCGGGCACCACATCGCGGGCAATATTGGCCAGCTGGAACGCCAGCCCCAGATCGCAGGCCCGGTCGAGCGTGTCTTCGTCCGCCGGATCGACCCCCATCACCACCGCCATCATGCAGCCGACGGTGCCCGCCACATGATAGCAATAGCGCAGCAGATCGGCCTCGCTATCGGGCTGCCAGCCTTCGGCATCGAGCGCGAACCCGGCCAGATGATCGGCGATCAGCCCGCGCGGCATCGCCGTTTCGCGGGCAACCTGGCGCAGCGCTGCGAACGGCAGCGGGACATCGGCTTCGCTATCGAGCGCGGCAGCGGTCAGCGCGCCCAGTTCCAGTTGCGCGCCGACCGGATCGGCTGGGGCAACTGCGCTATGGCCCAGTTCCTGCCCGTCGGTCATGTCATCAGCGGCGCGGCACCAGGTGTAGAGCAGCCAGGCCCGGTCGCGGGTTTCGGGCGCGAACAGCTTGCTGGCGGCGGCAAAGCTTTGCGATCCCTGTGCGATAGTCGCGCCTGCGGCGGCGACCAGTTCGGCCCGGCTGGTCATCGCCGCAGCAGCGCTTTGATCGCCGCGCCAACCGGCACTGGCGGCCGGCCCGAGAGGATCTGCATCCGGTCAGTCAGCTGGGGCGTTCCGGCATAGAACCGCGCGATCAGAGCGGGCGCAAGCCGGTAGAAATGTTCGAATATCCGGTAGCGCTGATCGGGCTGCGCGGCGCCAAACAGCATCCGGTTGAGCACCCGGAAGAACCGCATATCCTGCCAATGCTGCGTAAATTGCCCACGGCTCCAGTCGGCCAATGCCGGACTGTCAAAGCCGCCATTGCGCTCGGCCAGCGCCACCGCCAGCCGCAGTGCCAGACTGAACGAATAGCCAGTGGTGGCATGGAAGAACCCGCCGCGCAGACCCAGCCGGGCGATGGGATCGTGCTGCGGCCAGAACGCTGCCGGATCGCCGCCGATCAAGATCGGCAGCACGCCGGTTTCCTGCCGCAGTTCGGGGCCGAGCAGTCCGCGCTCCTTAGCCAGCTCGCGGACCCGATCAGCCACCTCGGCCACGTCTAGTGTAGGATCATCGCTGTAATAGGTATCCTCGACCAAGACCCGCGACGCCGTGAAGGGCAGGACATAGACAAACCGATAGCCGTCGATCTGCGGGACCGTCGCATCCATCACCATCGGGCAATCCGGCTCAGGCGCGGCGGCGGAGAATTCGATCCCGACGAATTTTTGCCAGCCAAGCTCCAGCCCCGGCATCGCGCCCGATGGCCCGCGCGCGTCAATCACGCCGAGCGCGGCAATCCGCTCTCCGCCCGCCAGCACCACGGCATCGGCCTCAATCTGCTCCACTACGGCACCCAGCCGCCAAGCGTCCGCAGCCAGTCGAGCCTTGACCAAAGCATCGAGCGCCGGGGCATCGACCGCATTATAGGCCATCGCCAGTTCGCGTTCCCGCCCCGGAAAACGTACCCGGTGGCGCGGCCAGCGGACGGGGTTCAGCGCTGCAATCAGTTCGCGCGCGGCAGGCGGAATGTCGCTGTCAAAGAACGACCAGGTGTGGTTTCCGCCAAAACTGGCCCCGCTTTCCAGCAGCAGCAGCGGAAGTTCGGGCCGCCGCTGCGCGAGGCACAGCGCGGCAAGGCATCCGGCCAGCCCGCCGCCAACGATAATGAGAGGGGGATTCGCCGCCATGCAGTCCTCGCCTTAGCCTGCCCCGGCTGATAGACCAAGCCGGTGCAGACCAATCAAATAGGTGCCGCCCTGGGCGCAATGCTGGCGATGACGCTGATCGTCGGCTTGCGCTATCTTGCCAGCAGCGGGCTGTTTGCCTGGTTGGGTGAACGGCGGCTGCCGGGCCTGCACCGCGGGCTGCGGCCGCAGATCAACCGCGAGATCGGCTGGTCGCTGCTCAGCGCCGGGATCTATGGCGTTCCGGCGGGCCTGTCGGCTTGGGCGTGGCAAGAGCTGGGTTGGACGCGAATTTACAGCGATGTGGCGGACTATCCGTTGTGGTGGCTGCCAGTATCATTCGTGCTTTGCCTGTTGCTCCACGACACCTGGTTCTATTGGACCCACCGCGCGATGCATCATCCGGCGCTGTTCCGCCGGATCCATGCGGTCCATCACGCCAGCCGCCCGCCAACAGCCTGGGCGGCGATGAGCTTTCATCCGTGGGAGGCGCTGAGCGGGGCTTTTGTGATCCCGGCGCTGGTGTTTGTGCTGCCGCTGCATCAGGGCGTGGTGCTGGCAGTGCTGCTGACCATGACGGTGATGGGCGTGACCAATCACATGGGCTGGGAACTGTTTCCGGCCAGACTTGTTCATGGCCGAGCAGGGCAATGGCTGATAACGGCGACCCATCATCAGCACCATCACGACCGTTATCGGGGCAATTATGGACTCTACTTTCGTTTCTGGGATCGCCTGTGTGGCACCGATCGCGGCCTTGGCCGCTTTGCTGAGCGCGCAGCCGGGCCGGGCTGAAATGCCGCGAACTGCCTCGCTGGAAGTGACCGTCACCGGGATCAAGAGCGCCAAGGGCGTGATCCAGCTGGCGATTTGCCCGGCCGGGGTCGGCTTCCCCGATTGCAAGGACAAAGCGGTCCGCACCGCCAAATTGACCATCCAGAACGGGCAAGCTCATGCCACATTTGCAGGACTTGCGCCCGGAAGCTACGCCGTCAGCGTGTTCCACGATGCCAATTCGAACGGCAAGCTCGATACCTTTATGGGCATTCCCAAGGAAGGCTATGGCTTCTCCCGCAACCCCGGCTTCAAACCCCGCGCGCCGAAATTTGCCGAGGCCGAAGTGGTGGTGCAAGGCCAGACCGAGACGACGATCAAGCTGCGCTATTTGATGTAGTTCAAGGGCGCTTTTGCTGCACTGCAACTTGAAGGTGGCGTAAACTGCGGATTGCGGCTATGGGCGCCGCATTGCTGGTCAAAGCCCGCACTGCCGGGCGCAATCTCGATCGACGCCGATTGCCAAGGCCAGCACTGTTCATTCCACGTCGAATTGCATTGAGACCCATGTCCTTTCCAGAGCTTCCCCAGCCGCTTGACGCAGCCCTTTCCGCCCGTGGTTACACCGCGCTGACCGCCGTTCAGGCCGCCGTGATTGAACCGGAAACGCGGGGCCGCGATCTGGTCGTTTCGGCCCGCACGGGCTCGGGCAAGACGGTTGCCTTCGGCCTCGCCATCGGGCTCGATGTGCTGGCCGAAAGCGACGCTTTTCCGCCTGCAGGTGCGCCATTGGCACTGGTGATCGCGCCAACCCGCGAACTGGCCTTGCAGGTCAGCCGCGAGCTGGAATGGCTGTTTGCCGGTCTGAAAGTGCGGATTAACACCTGCGTTGGCGGGATGGACCCGTCGAAGGAACGCCGCGCGCTCTATCAGGGCGCGCACATCGTGGTCGGCACCCCGGGCCGGTTGCGCGATCATCTGGAACGCGGCGCGCTTGACCTGGCATCGCTGCGCTTTGCTGTGCTCGATGAAGCTGACGAAATGCTCGATATGGGCTTTCGCGATGACCTTGAGGAAATCCTCGACGCGACCCCGGGCGAACGCCGCACGCTGCTGTTTTCGGCGACGATGCCCAAGCCGATTGTCGCGCTGGCCAAGCGCTATCAGCGTGATGCCTTGCGGATTTCGACCGTCGGTGATGATCAGGGCCACGGCGATATCATCTATCAGGCGATTGCCGTTACCCCGGCCGATATCGAAAACGCGGTGATCAACTTGCTGCGGTTCCACGAAGCCGAAACCGCGATGCTGTTCTGCGCCACGCGTGACAATGTCCGGCACCTCCATGCCGGGCTGGTTGAGCGCGGTTTTGCTGCCGTGGCCCTGTCGGGTGAGCATAGCCAGACCGAGCGCAACCAAGCGTTGCAGGCGCTGCGTGACAAGCGCGCGCGGGTTTGCGTGGCGACTGACGTTGCGGCGCGCGGGATCGACATCGCCTCGCTCAGCCTGGTGGTCCACGTTGAAATTCCGCGCGACGCCGAAGCTTTGCAGCACCGTTCAGGCCGCACGGGCCGCGCCGGGAAAAAGGGCACCGCCGTAATCATCGTGCCTTATCCGCGCCGCCGCCGGGTCGAAATGATGCTGCGCGGGGCCAAGATCAACGCCGAATGGATCGACGCACCAACCCCCGAAACGATCCGTGCGCAGGATCGTGACCGGTTGCTGACCGCGCTGATGGAACCGATCGAATCGAGCGACGAGGAGCGCGAGCTCGCCGCCAAACTGCTCGAAGCGAAAAGCCCCGAAGACCTCGCCCTGGCGCTGGTCCGGGCCCACTCCAGCCGCTTGCCCAATCCCGAAGAGCTGATCGACCTTTCGGCTAAGCCAGGCGCCCCCCCGCGCGAGGCGCACCACCGCGCCGGGTTTGACGATGTGGTCTGGTTCCGGATGGACATCGGGCGCCGCCAGAACGCCGATCCGCGCTGGATCCTGCCGCTGCTGTGCCGCCGCGGCCACATCACCAAGAACGAGATTGGCGCGATCCGGATTGCCGCCAATGAAACCTTCTTCCAGATCCCGCGCGCCATGGAAGCGCGGTTCAGCGAATCTTTGAAGCGCACCGCTGTGCCCGGCGGCGAGGACGAGAACGGCGTCACGATTGAGCCTTCGCCCGAAACGCCGCGCGATTCGGCGCGCGAAAATCGCCACGCGTCCCCGCAGCAAGATCGGCCCCAGCAAAGCCGGCCCCAGCACGAGCGTGTGCAGCACGAGCGGCCGCGGCCCGAACCCTATGCCCGCCCGCAATCGGCCAATCCCGCGCCGACCCCAGGCAGCGCGGATCGCCGCCCGGCGCCCTATAAGGGCCCAGCGGGATCGGGCGGAAAGCCGCCGTTCAAAGGCAAGGGTGACTTCAAGGGTAAGGGCGACTTCAAAGGCAAGCCGCCGTTCAAGGGTAAACCCCACCGCAAAGGCCCGCCCCCGGCGTGAGTATGGCGCTCCGCATCTTGGTCGATGCCGACGCCTGCCCGGTCAAGGACGAGATCTACAAGGTCGCCTTGCGCCTGAGCGTGGCTGTCGTCGTGGTCAGCAACGCGCGGATCCGTTTACCCGAACACCCGCTGATTACGCGGATGGTGGTCAGCGACGGGTTTGATGCAGCGGATGACTGGATTGCCGAACGCTGCGATCCGCGCTGCGTGGTGATCACCGCCGATATCCTGCTGGCCGACCGCTGCCTCAAGACCGGAGCCAGTGTGCTGAGCCCGAATGGCAAGCCGTTCACGCACAGCTCGATCGGCAGCGCGATCGCGACCCGCGCGATCATGGCTGATCTGCGCGCTGGCGGCGATTCCATCGGCACGCAGGTTGGCGGACCGCCGCCGTTTTCCAAGGCTGACCGGTCGCGCTTTTTGTCGGCACTTGATGAAGTGCTTGTGCGGTTGGCGCGGGGCGTTATCGGGCCTGCGTGATGATCGAAACCCGCCTTCCTGCCGCGCAACCGGTCTGCGTCGCCGCGCTGTATCACTTCGCGCGGTTTGACGATCCGGCGGTGCTGCGCGCGCCGCTGGCCGACCTGTGCCGGTTGCA
>JANMHL010000127.1:0-2244 GCA_031375125.1 Novosphingobium sp.
CCCATTTGGCCGGTTCCCAATAAGTCACGCGCGGATCGTTGAGCCCAGCAGTGACCAGCAGCGGCGGATAGCCTTGCGCGCGGACCTGATCGTAGGGCGAGTATGAGCGGATCAGCTCAAACGCCGCCTTGTCCTCAATCGGGTTGCCCCATTCGGGCCATTCGCCCGGGGTCAGCGGCAGGGTGGGATCGAGCATTGTCGCCAGCACATCGACAAACGGCACGTGCGCAGCGACCGCGCCCCACAGTTCCGGATCGGAATTGACCACCGCGCCCATCAGTTCACCGCCCGCTGATCCGCCCGAAATGCTGATCCGGCCCGCCGTGGTGTAACCGCGTTCAATCAGGCCCCGCGCGACATCGACAAAGTCGGTAAAGGCGTTGGTCCGCCGCTCCAGCTTGCCCGCCTTGTACCAGGCCCGGCCCAGATCATCACCGCCGCGAATGTGGGCGATGGCATAGGCAAACCCGCGATCCACCAGGCTCAGCCGGGTGGTTGAAAAGCCGGGATCAACCGCAATGCCATAGGCGCCGTAGCCATAGAGATGCAGCGGGCCAGCAGCGGCGCGGTCCTTGCGGTACACGATGCTGACCGGCACCATCGTGCCGTCACGCGCGGCCACTTCCAGCCGTTCGGTGGCATACAGGCTGGCGTCATAGCCCGATGGGATTTGCTGCACCTTCAGCGTGGTCATGGTCTGCGCGGCGACGCTGTAATCGATCACTGTCGCGGGGCTGACCATGCTTTCGTAGGACAGCCGCAGGGTATCCATCGCCCATTCGGGATTGTCGCCCAGCCCAGCCGAAAAGCTCGCCTCGGGAAAGGCGATCGGCTCGATCCGAGCCGGGTTATCGTAATACCGCACCTCGATCCGATCGAGCCCGCGGACGCGGCCTTCGACCACATAGAAATCGCGGAACAGTTCAAACCCGGTCAGGTAAAAGAGGTCGCTGCCCGCAATCAACGTCGTCCATTCGCTCGGGTTGCCCAGCGTTGCAGTGGCGAGGCGAAAGTTTTCGTGGGTGTCGTTGGTTTGGATGAACAGCGTGTCGCCGTTGAGATCGACATCGTATTCCACCCCGGTTTGCCGCGCCTTGACCAGCAGCGGCTTGGCCAGCGGGTCTGCGGCGGGAACCAGCCAATTTTCGCTGGTTTCATGATCCGACGCACCGATCACCAGCCATTGTTCATTGGCCGAAAGCGAGGCTCCGGCGCGGAAGCCTTCGTCATCTTCGTGGAACAGTTCGATATCCTGATCGAGCGGCTGGCCGAGCCAGTGCAGCCGGACATTGTCGGTCCGCCACTGTTCGTTGGCCAGACTGTAAACCAGCCCCTTGTCCCCGCCGACCCAGACCAGCGAAGACAGCGTTCCGGGGATTTCATCGGGCAGCAGTTCGCCGGTATCAAGGTTCTTGAACCGCACGGTGAACCGTTCTGACCCGTTGTCATCGACCGACCAGGCCAGCAGCTTGCTATCCATTGAAATCGAAATTTCGCCGAGCCGGAAATATTCCAGCCCCGCTGCCAGCACGCCTTCGTCCAGGATCAGCTGATCGGCGCTCTCGTCAGCACCAGCCGCCACGGGCCGCCGCCACCATTTCTTGTATTCGGCGCCTTGTTCGAACTCGATCCAGTACAGGTAATCGCCGTCCTTTTGCGGAACTGACTTATCCGCCTCTTTGATCCGGGCGCGCATTTCGGTGAACAGCGCGTCGATCCGGGGCTGCTGCGGCGCCATCCGCGCGGCGAACCAGGCGTTCTCTGCCTCCAGATGCGCCAGCACTTGCGTGTCGGTTACTTCGGGATAGCCGGGATCGCGCAGCCAGGCGTAGTCATCGCTGACGGTGATCCCATGGTGGGTGGCGCTATGCGGCTTTTTGGCGGCGATGGGCGGCTGGACGGCCGGTTCGTTGGATTCGTTCATTGCGCCTAACTAGGCGATTGTCGCGCCATGAAAAGGTCGGCATCATCGGCGGGCCATAGAATTGGGAGATTTCGGTGCGGATTATCGCTGCAGGATTGGTGATGAGCGGCGTTGTGGTGACTGGAACGGCGCTGGCGCAGACGCCCGCCCTTGCTCCGCCAGCTGAGCCCTATCGCGCGATTATAGTTCAGGCCTTTGCCGGTGAAGCGACCCAGTGGACAGCGCCCCCGCCAGACCTGATCCGCCGGACCAAAGCCGATGGCGATCCTGCCGCGTGGCTGCGCGAAACGGACGCTCCGATCGCCACCTGGCGCAAGGGC
>JANMHL010000133.1:0-10320 GCA_031375125.1 Novosphingobium sp.
GTAGCAGACGCGCGAAACCGTCCTGCTCGACTGTGCAAGTGACGGTTTTTCAACGCTTTTCAAAAAACTGGAGCGGGTGAAGGGATCACCATAAACCACTAGAAATGAACAACATTTTTTGCTATAATCACCCACACAGAACCTACACAGGTATGGAAAACCAATGACTTAGGGCTGCAATCTACACAGATTCTGCACAGTGGGGCAAGGGAAATGAAATTCATCACCGACAAGGAGCAGGTAAAGGCGGGCCTTATCATCTTTCGTCGCGGCGATGTCGGGCACGACCAATATTACTGCCGCGTGAGAATCCAGAACGAGGATCGCTACAAGACGATTTCGCTCAAAACATCGGATCGGCAAACGGCATTCGACGACGCGCTAGAGCATTATGCCAATATTCGCATTATGGTGAAGCATGACGTTCCCGTGTTCAATCGGCCCTTTTCGCAAGTGGCCGAGGAATATGCGAATATGCAGCAGCGGCGCGCCAATGCGGGTGAGGTCAGCCAAGCCCGTGCGATGAACGTCAAGAACAAGGTTAACGGGCCGCTGAATGCCTATGTTGGCAGCAGCCAAATACACCTGGTCAGCCAAGATCGCTGGTCGGAATACCCGCTATGGCGGCGCGAGAATGGCGTCGGTCGTCGCAATGGCATCATTAGCGATTCGACCATTCGCATCGAGATGACCATTCTTGCCGCGATCATGAACTACGCCATCAGCAAGCGGTATGTGCCAGCACACCATCGGTTCGAGGGTATGCCAAAACTCAAATCCGCGCGGCGCGATGAGTTTACGCTGGAGGAATATCGCAAACTGCACAGCGTGGGCCGCAAATGGATGAAGGAGGCCACCACGCCGCAGGGCATCTGGTATCGGCAGATGTGCTACAATTTCATCCTCATCATGTGCAACACGGGGATGCGACCGCCCGAGGCGAAGAATCTGCGCTGGCGCGACATCACCAAAGCGAAGGACAAGGATGGCACGGACATTCTGGTGATCTTCGTTCAGGGCAAAGGCAAGACGCGCCAGCTCATCGCGCCCAAGAGCGTCGGTGAATATCTTGACCGCGTCCGCGCCCAATCCAAATCCACCAACCCAGATGATGCCGTGTTCACCATCATCAACGGCAAGCCCGCAGTCTGGCTTTACCGCGATACCGTCGAGGAATTGCTGAAATTTGCGAATTTGCGCGACGGGCCGAGCGGTATCCCAAGAACCACCTATTGCTTCCGCCACACCTATGCGACGTTCAGGCTCTCCGCAGGAGTCGATGTTTACATCCTCGCCCAGCAAATGGGCACGTCGGTCAAGATGATCGAACAGCATTATGGCCATGTGAACACCATCAAGCACGCCGACCGTGTGTTGATGGGAATCGGCGGATGGGATGCTATGCACACCGAGATGAACGCTGAAATTGATAAGCAAGAGGCAACGGCAAAGGCCGCGCAGTCGATCAAGGCGAACCAGCCCCGCCCCAAACGCTAGCGCGAGCGCGGTTTCGGAAATCAAGCGACTGGCCCAGAAGCGCCGAAACCGTGATTGTGCCTTCAACCGATCTTTTGCGACATTACCAATCCACCGCTGGTGCTTTTCGATTGGGAATGTCGCCAAGTGGGCATGGGATCAAGGATGCGCCGAGCCTCAAGCAGCCCCCATGTTCGCGTCTTCGAGCCGCCGTGCCGCTGGCACTCTGAGCGGTAAGAGCTTACTTCAATGAGTGCCCGTTCGGTTCGGGCCGAGGGCACCAACTTTGTGCATGAACCAAGAATGCCTTGGAATCGGGACTTGGTTCTAGCTTGGGTAAGGCGGTATGCGCCGAACGAGCGTCGCCCCAAGCTCCGCGAAACGACAGCCGAACGCCTGTCATGTTGGCCACCAAAATCCCGGAAGGGATTCGGCCACCGCGAAAGGTAAAACTGAATGATTGCGGCTCCTTTGCCGACCTATCGGACTGCGATGAAGCTCTTCCATCCCTTCGAACCGAAAACAATGCGGTTTCAAATCAATGAATGAAGCGGCTTCCGATTGATTTCTTGTGCCTTTCCAAGACGGTGTGCTATCAAACTTAAACAGATTTGGGGGATGCTATGGATTGGTGGGGCTATACTGCGGTGGGATACGCGCTTGGCGCTGCATCGGGCTGGTCCGTCAAGGTAGCCCTCGATTATCGCAGCCGAAAGAATGTTAATACGGGGACGGCTACAGCCCGTGACCATTCTATCGCGCAAAGTGGCAACACCGCTGGTGGTCACATTGCCGGAGGCGACGTCAATACTGGCGATAAATGAACCAGCTTCCCACTCCCCGAAAAGACATCGCTCAGTCGAACAATACCGCCGGTGGTCACATCGCTGGCGGACACATTACGACGACAGAGGTCGCGGGAGACTACGTAGTAAATGCCGCCCAGCCGCCCGTAGAATCAGCATTAAGCCGCCTCTATCGGAAACTCACTGAGGAGGCAGCAGGAGACGGAGAGCTAACCGAGTATATCGATCAGCTCTCGATTTTTACGCGCACGGTTGCCGATGAGGCGGTCATGGGACTCGATGGAAAATTTGCTGCCGCCAACCGGGAAGACGACCTCGATATGGCCAAGGCGATGAAAGAGGCGGTATACAGCCAGCTTCGCAAAAACATGTTCTCTCAGACCTTCCAAGTGATTTATGCGACCTTGATGGCCAAAATCCACGAAGAATTTCAGACGTTTGTCCGCCCGGCCATTGTGAAGGGAGCTGACCGTGCTGAGATTGATCGATTGGTCAATTTGCATGTCATAAAGCCAATCGTCGCAGAGCTAGAAACTTGTGCCACGTATGATGGCGCAGCCATCCCGACTGTCCGAGGAATGCTCTATTTCCTGACCGGCAATTGCCATCTGGTTTGGCACTGAAATGCTGATCTATCATCCGGTCTATGACACGAACCACGGCATGTTTCGGCTTTTGCGATTGCTCGAAGCGAATCCTGATCATCAGCTTAAGTGGGATACATATCGTATACTTGATTTGTATTATCTCTTTCCACACTTGTTGGAAGATGTCCGATTTCCAAGGCCTATGATGAAATGGAAGCGCGCCTTTTCAGCTTTGGGTTCAAAATATACGCGCGTCCCTAGTCCCCGAAGTTTTATTCAGCAGCTTGAGGGTGTTCACGAGTCTGTGGCGCGATCTCTCGCGGCGAAAGGTTTTATCGAACCAGCAGATTTTGACGAGAAGCTGCTTGTGCGGACTGAACAAGAAATTCCCTCCGAACTGATCGAAAGCATGGCAGGTGCAAGCCAAGACCACGATCTTGTAAAAATGCTTGCCATCGAAATGGCGGCAATTCCCCTTTTAGGAAACGGCGGCTTGAAAGAGCGCACTGGCCTTTTGGAGCATCGCTATGACGCGGCATGATCCAAGCCTGCGGTTGTCACGGCTCGTCGTCCTGAAAAGCGGGCAGCGTGCATATGATGAGGAATTTCATACGGGTGTAAATATCATTCGCGGGATACCGGGGGCTGGCAACAGCGTCGGAAAGTCCAGCATTGCTGATATGATCTTCTTTGCCCTCGGAGGCGATCTAACGAGTTGGAAGCAAGAAGCTGGTTCTTGCGATGAAGTTTTTGCCGAAGTGTTTCTGAACGGCGCACTCGTCACTTTACGTCGCGAGATCACAGCTACCGGCTTGCAGCCGATGTGGATTTACTTCGGTGACTTCGATACGGCCAACTCTTCTGGCTCCGATGGCTGGCAGCGTTATAGCTATGCCCGCAATAGCGACCGAGAGAGTTTCACTCAGGTGCTGTTTCGATTGATGGATATGCCCGAGGTGCCGTCAGAAGCCAGCGCCAACATCACAATGCATCAAATTTTGCGACTGATTTACGTGGATCAGATGACGCCTGTTGATCGCATTTTTCGCTTTGAACGCAATGATTCGGCTTTGCGTCGCCAAGCAGTGGGCGATCTCCTTTGCGGTGTCTATGATCAACGCCTCTATCCGGCGCAGCTCGAACTGCGCGAAAAGGAGAAGGCCTATGAATCTGCCACTCAGCAATATGGAGCGCTGCTGCGAGTATTAACTGCGGCTGGCGAAGGCTTCAATCTCGACATCGTGGTTGCACGCCGACATGTCGTAGAGCAACAGATTGCCGAAGTTCAGAACCAAATTCAGACCCTGAAAGGGAGTCGCTTCGACGAACAGCGTTTATCCGTCGATCAGGTCAGTATCGTTAGGCGTGTCAAGGACAGCCTCGATAAGGTCAACTCCGATTTGACGGAAGAACAAGTTCTTACCGGGCAGCTATCTTACGAGATCGAAGATTCAGCTCTGCTGATTGATGAGATTGAACGGACCCTGATCAGGCTCCGTGAGGGGGAGATTGCCAGCGCAACATTGGGACCGATTGTTTTTCAGTTTTGCCCTAGTTGCTTTGCTCCATTGCATGATGCGGCAAGCGAGCAACAATGCAAATTGTGTCGGACAGACAAGGAGCCTGACGCCGACCGTTCGCGCTTTGCGCGCATGAGAAACGAATTAGAAATTCAAGCCAAGGAATCACGTCACCTTCAGACAAAGCGCAGGGAAAGCTTGAGTCAGGCCGAGACCAAAATATCGAAATTTACTGCAATTAGAGACACTATCGCCACGGAATATCTTAATCTCACGCGCAACTTTCTTACAGAAACCGACGCTGAGATTGACAGCCTCAATACGAGGCAGGGTTACCTTGACCGCGAGCTGATTGAACTCAACCGGGAGCAGGTTCTCGCGGAACAGCTTGACCAGCTTTCGCGGGAGAGAGCACAGCTAAATGAGGACATCACTCGCCTCAAGGACGACATAGCCAATTGGCGCAATCAGCGAGACAAACGGCAAGGGGCCGTCTATCAGATGATTCAAGAATACACGGCAAGCATCCTATCCAAAGACATCCAAACCGAGTCTGAGTTTTCAGAAAATAGCGACGTTTATTTTGACTTTGCAGAAGATCGTATCACTATAAATGTCAAATCTGGATTTTCAGCCAGCTCTTTGACGCTCATACGCAACGCTTTTCACTTAGCGTTGCATTGGGCAGCATGTCGTAACCCAGCACTCCGTTATCCTCGACTTTTGCTTCTTGATAATATCGAGGACAAGGGAATGACCGAGCAAAGGAGCCAAAACTTCCAGCGACTCATAACAGAAATCAGCGGGTCGATTGAGGTCGAGCATCAAATCATATTTACCACTTCAATGATCGATACGGAGCTGGAAGCGTCTGATATGACGGTCGGAGAAATGTATACGTTTGCGAATAAATCCCTGAAAATTGGTTCTAACCCGACAGCTTAATTCACCCAATCGCCCGCGCCACCGCGCCGTAATCGCGATCTTTTGCCATCACGAAGCGATTGCCGCTGACCGTCGCCCATTTCTTGCCCACGGCTTCCTTTTCCTCGGTGCGGTCGGCTGGCCCCTCGGTGCCTTTGCCTTTGTATTCGACAACGACGATGCCGCCGTCGTTCAGTTGCGCGACGAAGTCGGGATAGAACCACTGGTTCGACACGCGGAGCCGGAACGAGGTTGGCAGGCGCTCGATATTGCGCACCCAGCGTTCAACTTTGGGATGCAGCTCAATCGCGAGCGCGCATTTTTCCTCTTCGTCATTCATCTTCCCGATCATATCGGGCCGGATATGCTTGGGAAAGGCGGCGCGCGGATCAGCGGGATCAATCGGATGATAGGTGTCAGGATCAAACACCACGCTCAAATCGGGTGACGCCTCGAATTTCACCAGATCGCCGAACAGCGTTGTTTCAAACGCATCGGTAGCGCGGCGCTCGCGATATTCGGTGATGAGCCGCGCGAAGGGATCGACCAGCCGGAATCGGTGCCGCCGCAAATCGGCGAGGCCGTAACCGCCCGTTTCCATCAACGCATTCAGCCCCGCCTTGATGAAGGACTGCGCGGAGCCTTGCGTCACATCCTGCCCCTTCACCGCCGACAGGCGCTGATCGAGCCAGCGCACCAGCTTGGGGTAGGGCCAATCGCGTTCATCGACCGCCAGCGCCAATTCCGCATGGAGCCGCTCGACAAAGCCGAACCCCATCTTGCCCGCCGCACCAACATCAATCACTGCTTCCCGGTCATCGCCGACAGGTTCGGAAAAGCGATCAACCATTGCGGCCGCATTGCAGCTTTCCAAGGCCCAGGGCGTATCGAGAAAATGGGTCTGATCGAATATCTCAAGCTGTTCACCGCGCCGCACCGCCAGCAATGGCACCGAAAACCGTTCTGCCTTCGCCACCTGCGGTGCTTCGGGCGCGGCATCGAACTTGTCGAGGAACGCATTGAGATTGTCGGACAGGATAGCAGGCACTGTCAGTTGCAGTTTGCCCGCGTCAACCTTGGTAAGCGTGGAGGCGCTGAATCGCCGCGTTTCAGGATCAAGCGTTACTCGCCCCGCCGTCACGGCGGCAACTTGCTTGGCTATCGGCGTCAGGTCGAAATCCCCGTCCACCGCGTCCGACGTAATCCGGGGCGGATCATAAAATCCCGCCAGTTCCACCGGAGGCCGGATCAGCGCCTTTGCCTCTATCCGGTCAAATCCGTTGGCAACCAATCCTTCGGTCAGCGCGCGCGCAGCATCGGCAAAGCTCGTCGTCGCGGCAAAGGCATAAGCGCGGTTGAGCCGTTCATCGACCTTTCGCTTGGCCTTGGGCAACCGCATGATCCGCCCGAGCATTTGTTCCACCGCCGTTGAGGCGCGCTGTTCGGCGAGCGAACACAGGACATAGGCGTTGGGGCAATCCCACCCTTCGCGCAGCGCCTGCACCGTGATGATGAAGCGCGTAGGTTCATCGCGCGCAGCCAAATCAATCCCGTCCAATTCCCACGTTGTGCCAGTGGCAATCTTGATTTCGGCTTCGGGAACCGCAAAATCCTCGATCAGCGCGCGCTTGACGACATCGGGCGTCACTGGCGCGACACCGCGCGCGGCTTGCGCCTGAATCAGCATCACCGGGCGCAATTGTTCGCCCGTCACCAATTCCTCGGCCCGCGCCGCTTCGGCCAGCTCTTCGAGTTCGGCCTTGGACAGCCGGATCACTTCCTTCCAGTCCGGATCGCCGCGCAGGATGATCGGCAATTTGATCATCTGCGCGTCCTTGAGTTCCGCCGCAGAGACATGGTGCAGGATGTTGGATTCACCGGCGGGCGTCGCGGTCAGCTCGATAATCAGCGAAGGATCGAGCCGCGCCAGCGTGACGAACGACAGCGCCGTGCGGTTATTATGCGCTTCATCGACGATCACCATTGGGCGGCGCAGCTTCAAAGCGTTGGCGAGCGAATGCAGCGGCGCACCCGATGGCCCCGCCTCCAGCTTTGCTCGAACTGACGGATCGAGCCCGCTGAAATGATCCATCAGCGCGCCATTGTCTTTATAGACGTTCAGCCGGTCGGTCTCTTCCTGCCGGAATGACTGGATCGTGGCGACGATGATCGTTGCCCCGCCGTCATAATCGGGGCGACCCGCATAGAGCGCCTCGTCAATTGTCATCGCACGCACGTTCGGGCCGAAGCGTTCGGCCAGCGCGCGGGCATAGGGATGGTTCACATTCTTGAGCGCGCGGATCGTTTGTTCAAGTATGGCGGAGGAGGGAACCAGCCAGATGCAGCAGGGCGTTTCGCTTTTCAGGAAAGCATCCGCCGCCCGCGCCACGGCATAGGCGGCGATCAGCGTCTTGCCGCCGCCAGTGGGAACGCGCAGACACGCATAGGGAACGCCGGGAAGCCCTTCGACCGGCTGATAGGCCCGCCGCGTCGCCTTGTAGAATTCGGTATCGGGATCACCGCTGGCACTCGATGCAGCCAGCCAATCTGTCAGCGCCTTCAACGTGTCGAGCTGATAATCCTTAGGGGCAAAGGGCGCGCCGCTCATGCGCCGATTACCTGATAGGGGATTTGCTTGAAGGTGACGCCCGTGGCCGCCAGCCGTTCCGCCGTCACCGTGCAGCCTTCGCCATAGACAATCGCCGCACCGTCAAAATCGGGCGAGGGCTTGGGCAGCGCCGCAAGTGCTTCCGCCGTCAGCACATTACCCGCGACCGCATTGGCAACGCCCGCGCTTTCCGCTGACCAGAGCAGATGCACCGCACGATTCTGGAAGGTGCCAAGAAGCGAAGTCTTGCCGGCCGCCTTGGCCGGAATCGGGCTGCCCGTATCCGAAAAGAACACGAACGCCGCGAGATCGGCGAAGCTGACCCCCTCGCTGATCGTGCCCCATTCGTCGAACAGTGGTTTGCCGAGGGTGCAATAGCGGAAGCCGCTGCCAAGACCGGGGACTGGTTCTTCGCTGCCATCGCGCTTCTTCCGCTGGTAGCCGCTTGAAACGCGGGAGAGACGGAGTGACGTTACATTTTGCGCAATATCTGGCTTCATTTCTACCAGAACGAAGCGACGGCTTTCCCGTAAACGGCGATCCAAAGTCCACACCGCATGGCCCGTCGTCCCTGAGCCTGCAAAAGAATCCAAGATCAGATCACCCGAATTGGTCACATAAGACAGAATATCAGCCAACATGTCTGATGGCTTAGGATTGGCGAAGGCACGCTTCTCCTCGTTCAAGATTTCCCTAATTTCGTTGGAGCCGCGACGCCCATCAAATTCGAGGACACTTGGTAATTTGCTGACATATCTCGACAATGGAATTTTCAGCCGGATGATCTGATTTTCGTCTTTGCCGAAGACAATTTCATTTCGTGCCAGCAGTTCGTCACGAGTGTCTTCGGGAAACCGATAGCCCATCAATGGCTTTTTGGTAATTTTTCCAGTGGTTGGATGAACCAAGTCCCAGAAATATCCCTCTTTTCCGGGGTTATGAACCGACCGACTCTCGGTATAAACGCCTTGGAAATCTATTTGATCGTATTCCTGAAACGGCCAAAGGTGCGCTTTGTTGGCCTTAAACCATTCGGCATACTCTTTTTGTAATCTCGGTTCGTCATCACCGCACTTATGAACCAATTCTGCCGCAAATGTTTCAATTCGCGCCTTTACGTCTGAACGGGAGCTTTTCCATACCGCTGGAAGTCTGCTTATATCCTTGGCGTAGATGAGCATATATTCATGCTCCATCACGACGCGGGACGGATTGTTATCCGTCACGTTCTTCCAAACCAGATCGCCAACCCAGTTTCGACGAGTGAAAATGCTGTCCATCAATATCCGCAGGTATGCGAACTCATTTTGGTCAATGCTGCAAATGACGATGCCGTCTTCTGTCAAAAAATCGCGCAACAACATCAACCGAGGATACATCATGCAAAGCCATTTTTCGTGGCGTGTGAAATCCTCTGATTCAGGCCCAATCGCCTGCCCGAGCCATGCTTTGATAGTGGGGTCATCCACCTTGTCACTATAGCGCCAGTCGTCCTTCCCGGTATTATAGGGCGGGTCGATATAGATGCACTTCACCTGACCGCCATAATAAGGAAGCAGCGCCTTGAGCGCCTCCAAATTATCGCCCACGACCAGCAGATTGCCCGCGTCCGCATCCCCCGCCGAAAGCGCGCCATCGCAGTGCAGCAGCCGCGTCGGCACTTCCCGGTGATGATTGACGACGGCAGATTTACCGATCCAGTCCAGCGTTGGCATGAATTCCCCTTATTGCGCTATGATATGGATCGTTAGCCAGCGCGGGGCGAGAGCGCAATTAAAGTCGGTCGAAACATGCTGTTATCAAATCCGAACTTGAATGAAGTAAATCCTTGGAAAGCCCGGAAATTGGGCGCTGCCTAGCGGCAACCCGCTCTATTCGCTGCGCGAACCAAGCCCTCGGTCTTGGCCGTTCCGGTAACGATCAGGAGCGTGAAGGGGGCAAGTGCCTCCAAATTGAGCGGGATTTTCTAAGGTCGCACTCTTTCCCGCTGCGCTCCTTGAGGGTGCGGAGTCCTTTGGCTGACCCGCTGGCACTCTCGCTTCTCTCCTTGCCGGTCGGGCGACGGGCGCGCTTTCGCAGGCATTGGCGGCGCTGACCCTTTGGGACAACAACCTTGTTCCCGCTTCACTTGCCGCCACACCGCCCGTCTGCGTCACACCATGCGAGGGTGCCGATTGTATGCCGCGCTGCGGCTGAAGGGAGCCTGACCGGCCCCGTTTCTTAATTGGCGGGAACGCCAAGGTCTTTGCCCTCTCGTTCCCAAAGCAGAATAGCCGCCCCCGTGTGGCGGTCGCTGCGCGCCCGCTGGCCCGCGCCAGGGCGTCGATTCAGCTTTCCCTCCCCCTCCCATCCTCGCCGGAAGGCAGAGCCGCATGTCGCAGCCAGTGCGGCTTTCAGCC
>JANMHL010000162.1:0-6706 GCA_031375125.1 Novosphingobium sp.
TCGGTCGGGCGGATCGCCTCGTGCGCTTCCTGCGCGTTCTTGGCCTTGGTTTCATAATGGCGCGGTTTTTCAGGCAGGTAGTGCCCGTTGTTATAGCGATTGCTGATCGCCACCCGCGCCGCCGAAATCGCACTGTGATCCATCTGCACACCGTCGGTCCGCATATAGGTGATTGCGCCCGATTCATACAGGTTCTGTGCGACCCGCATGGTGTGCGCGGCGGCAAAGCCGAGCTTGCGCGCGGCTTCCATTTGCAGGGTCGAGGTGGTGAATGGTGGATAGGGGTTGCGGCGGGTTGGTTTGGTTTCGACCTCCTCCACCCGGAAAGTTCCGGCTTCGACCACGGCCTTGGCCCGGTCAGCACTGCCCTTGTCACCCAGGCTGAGCTTTTCCAGTTTCTCGCCATCAAACCGGACCAGCCGCGCGGTGAATTCGGTGCCGAGCTGTTCCAGCTTGGCCAGCACCGACCAGTATTCTTGCGGGCGGAACAGTTCGATCTCATGCTCACGCTGGCAAATCAGCCGCAGCGCGACCGATTGCACCCGGCCCGCACTTTTCGCGCCGGGCAGCTTGCGCCACAGCACTGGGGAGAGGGTGAAGCCGAACAGGTAATCAAGCGCACGGCGGGCAAGGTAAGCGTCGATCAGATCCTGATCGAGCGCGCGCGGGTGGGCCATCGCGGTGGTGACGGCTTCCTTGGTGATCGCGTTGAAAGTGACCCGCTGAACGTCCTTGGGCAGCAGCTTGCGCTTGGCCAGCAGTTCTTGAACGTGCCACGAAATCGCCTCGCCCTCACGGTCAGGGTCAGTCGCGAGGATCAGCCGGTCAGCGCCCTTCACCGCATCGGTGATCGCCTTAACCCGGGCGCCCTTGTCGCTGTACAGTTCCCAGTCCATCGCAAAATCTTCGTCGGGCCGGACCGAACCGTCCTTGGGCGGCAGATCGCGGATGTGGCCATAGCTGGCCAGAACCTTGTAGTCCTTGCCGAGATATTTCTCGATGGTTTTGGCTTTGGCGGGGGATTCAACGATGACTAGTTGCATGATTTTGGGATCGGCCTCTACGCGTATGTGTACACGCGCGAGGGTGACGGGGTTGGATGGGGTCCGTCAAGCAGCCGTTTTGCGCCAAGCCAGAAAGAACCCCAGACCCAGCGCCAAGTCGATTGCGGCGAACCCGGCGACGGGCGGTGCGATTGGATAGCCCCGCGCGAACAGTGCCAAGGCTGGCACAGCGAACACCAGCTTTTCGGCAACCGCCAGCGGCATCAGCGCGCGGTATTTTATCGGATCGCCGCCGATCACCCAGAACACGCCTTGCCAGACCAGCGCGAGGCCGATGAAGCCAAGCAGCACTTCTGCGCCCAATTCGGGCAGCGGGGTGAAGTACAGCGGCGTCAGCACCAGTCCGCCATAGATCGCGGCCCAGCGGAACATTCGGGATGGGAATTTGACTATGGTTTGCCTCCACTTCAAGCGAGGGCCGAACCCCGCTTCGTCATTGCGAGCGCAGCGAAGCAATCCAGAGCGGTTTATGCAACCCTGGATTGCTTCGCTACCCTCGCAATGACGGCGGTGGGTTTGCCTCTACTGCTGCTGCAAGCCCCCGCGCGGGATTATGCACTTGCCGTTATCGTATTGCCCGACGGTGCGGATAATCTCCTGCGCCTCTGGCTCGATCCGGCGGCCAGACAGCTGGCTGTCGATCACCCGGCGCAGCAGCGCATCAAGCCTCGTCACCAGATAGCAGTCGATCGCAGGCGCAGCGTGGGCATTGCCGATGCCGCTATCGTCGGTGAGGAAGGTGTAGCGACTCTGCGTCAGCGCAGCCATCGCCCGCATGGCATATTCGGCCTTGTCAGCCACGCCTGAGGCGGCGACCGGGACAATCTGGACGCGATTGGCCCGCAGGTGCCTTGCGGCAAGCCAGCTGGTACCGAAGTTTTCGTCATGCGGCGGGGCGTCGGCGACCAGCAGCATGGTGTGGACTGCATCGGGCCGCCATACTTGCGTCGCAGCGCGGATCAGCGCTTGATCCATCGCCTCGGGATAGTCCCCGCCCCCGCCGGCCGATTGCTGGCGCAGGGCATTTTGCGCGGCATTCAGATTGCCACTCAGCGGGACCGTGGTGGTGACATAGTCATCGCCGACATCGCGATAAAATACGAACCCGATCCGCAGATCGAGCCCCGGGTGGCTCGCCCGCAGCGATCCCATGATCGCGGCGAGTTCGCCCTGCAGATAGCGGATTTCATCGCCCATCGATCCGGTAGTGTCGATCACCAGCATCAGGTCGAGCTTCTTGACCACGGGAGCGGCGCGGCTGACGGTGAAATTAACCCGCTGCCCACCCCGGCCCTGCCCGATCGCGACCGAGCGCCAGTCTTCCCCAGCAGCGCGGACCCGCACGGTGTTGCTCAGCCGGTCGACCTGCGGAAAGAACGCCGCGGTGCCATCGGCCAAGGTGTTCAGCGCCACCGTGCGGCCATTGGCGCAGGCCACTTCGACCCGCGCGAACGGCACCGGGCGCCCGGCCCCATCCTTCACCGCAACGGTCAAAACCCGGCTGGTGTCGAGGATTGGCATAGCCGGGATCTGCTGACCCAGGTTCGATTGGCGGACATAATTGGCATAGAGTTCGGGATTGAGCAGATCGTCATGCTCGCCCGCCGTCAGCAAGCCCGATTGCGGACGCGGCGGAGGGCGGCGCGGACGGCCGGGATAGGGCGCGATGGTGCTGCGGGCCTCGCCATCTGCGGCAGCCGCTTCGCGCTTAAAGGGAACCGCAACTTTGGCGCTGCCATCAACAAAACCAGCATCCCTGCCATCTCCTGCCTCGTCCGACTTTGGCTCCGCCATTGTTGGCGGCGGAGGAGGAGGAGGTGCGGAGGCAACCGACGCGGACATCGTCTTGCCCATCGGCACCGGGCGGCCCGGTTCATCGTAATTCTGGCCTTGGCCCTGTTGCTGTTCCGCCCCAAGCCGCGGCAGCGCCGCCAGCGGGGCACACTGGGTGTTGTTCCAAGTCGGTGCTGGCTTGCGCTGATCCTGCTTGGCCGTGGCCACCGAAGGCCCCTGAACCAGCATGGCGGCGATCGCGAACGTGGAAACAAGCTTGCGCATTTGGGTGTCCCTCCTGTGGCTGTGCCAAGGTGAGAGGTGCGCTGCTGTCGATGAACCGAATGTGAATGTTACAAAGTATCATCCAGCCGCGTGTTCAACCGCCCAGACTGACCCGCCCGCCGGCATGGCGCACCAGCCGCCCGGCGAGTTCCAGTTCGAGCAACGCGAGCTGCACTGCCGCTGGGCTTTCCCCGCTTTGCCGGATCAATTCATCAACCGCGATCGGGGCAACGGTCAGCAGGCCAACCACGTCGGCGGGCTGATCGCCCAGATCATCAGGCATCGCTTCAAAGCTTGATGCGCCTTCGCGAAAACTGGAACGCGGGGTGCCATCAAACCCGCTGAGCAGTTCGATCACGTCGGCAGCGCACTGGACCAGCATGGCCCCCTCTCGGATCAGTTGGTTGCAGCCTTGCGAGCGCGGTTCGAGCGGCGAGCCGGGCACCGCCATCACTTCGCGCCCAGCCTCCCCCGCCAGCCGCGCGGTGATCAGCGAGCCCGATTTGGGCGCGGCTTCCACCACCAGCGTCCCCGCCGCGAGGCCAGCGATGATCCGGTTGCGCGAGGGAAAGTGGCGGGCCAGCGGCTCGGTGTGCGGTGGCTGTTCGGCCAGCAACAGACCCTCCGCTGCGACCTGCTCCTGCAATTCGGCGTGTTCGGGCGGATAGGAGATGTCGATCCCGCTGGCGATTACGCCGATGGTTCCGCCCCCGGTTGATCCTTGCGCCAACGCCGCGCGGTGCGCCGCGCCGTCGATCCCGCGCGCCAACCCCGATGCGACCACGAACCCAGCCTCGGCCAATTCGCCCGCGAATTGCCGCGCCAGCTTAACCGCCGCTGCAGAGGCATTGCGCGCGCCGACAATCGCCACACACGGCCGCGCCGCCAGTGCCGGATCGCCGCGCGCGGTCAGGATCGGCGGGGCGCTGTCGAGTTCGGCCAGCAAGGCGGGATAATCCGCCCCATCGTGAAACAGATAGCGCGCACCGGCGGCGCGGACTGCGGCGACTTCATCGGCGACGCGGCTTTCCGCAGCGATCCGGTATCCGCCGCCGCCCCGCGCCGCCAGATCGGGCAAGGCGGTCAGCGCAGCCTGCGCGGTGCCGAACCGGCGCAGCAATTGGCGATAGCTGACCGGGCCGATATTGGGCGAGCGCAGCAAGCGGATCCGCGCAAAGGCTTCGTCCTGCGACAGCGCAATCATCAGCCCTTCTTCCCCACCTTGGGCTCGGTTCCCGCCAGCAAACGCGCAATGTTGGCGCGGTGCTGCACCAGCACGATCGCCGCGACTGCTGCCATCACCGGGACCATCGCAGGCACGCCCAGCAACCAGGCCGCAATCGGCGCCGTGATTACCGACAGCATCGAAGATACCGACGAAATCCGGCTGACCGCCAAGGCTCCCGCCCAGACCGCAGCACAGATCAGCATAACCGGCCAACTGAGCGCAAGGCAGACCCCTGCAGCGGTCGCAAAGCCTTTCCCGCCGTTGAATTTCAGCCAGACCGGAAAACAGTGGCCAATGATCGCGCCAACAGCCGCGAACCCTTCAGACCCCGGCCACACCTGCGCCGCGATCCACACCGCCAGCAGGCCCTTTCCGGCATCAAGCAAGACCGTCGCCGCCGCCAGCCCCTTGCGCCCGGTCCGCAAGACATTGGTCGCGCCGATGCTGCCCGATCCAATACTGCGCAGATCCCCGGCCTTGAACAGCCGGGTCAGGATCAGGCCAAACGGCACTGACCCCAGCAGGTACCCCAGTCCGCCCGCGATAAGCCATTCCATTGCCGCACCTTCCCTTCTACCGAACCGTAGCTACAAGGCGGGCGGGTTCACAAGCCTGCTTTGGAGGAATGCCACGGAAATGGATGCGAGTGCGCCGATCCTGCTGTTTGATTCGGGGGTCGGCGGGCTGTCCGTGCTAGCACAGCTGCGCTCCGCCCTGCCCCTGGCGCCGGTGATCTACGCGGCGGACAACGGCGGCTTGCCCTATGGCACCAAGACCGAGGCCGAAGTGGCGGCACGGGTCTGCGGCTTGCTCGGCCGGATGAGCGAGCGCTATCGGCCCCGTTTGATCTGCATCGCCTGCAACACCGCATCGACGATTGCGCTCGCCATGGTCCGCGATGTGCTGGCCGTACCGATTGTAGGGACGGTCCCGGCGATCAAGCCCGCCGCCGAGCAAACCCGCAGCGGCATGATCGGCCTGCTCGGCACCGCAGCGACGATCCGCCAGCCCTATGTCGACCGGCTCGCCGCCGAACACGCGGCGGGTAAAGTGCTGCTCCGCTTTGCCGCCGGCGAGCTGGTTGGCGCAGCCGAGGCCAAGCTGCGCGGCGAACACGTCGATCCAGCCATCTACGCCCGCGCCGCCGCTGGCCTGCGCGATCAGCCCGGCGGCGCTGCGATCGACACCGTGGTGCTGGCCTGCACCCATTTCCCGCTTGTTCAGGACGAGCTCGCTGCGGCGTTCGGTCCCGGCGTCACTTTCGTTCATGGCGCGGCCGGGATTGCCCGGCGGATTGTCCACCTGTCTAAGGAACAACCTTTCGCCCGCAGCCAGCCCGATTTCGCATTGTTCACCAAGGACGAGCCAAGCCTGACCGCGCTGGCCCCAACTCTTGCCGAATATGGGCTCAACAGTTTAGAGGTTTTGACATGACACGGCGGCTGAATTGGTTCCTGTTTGGATTGTTCGTGCTGTTCGGCGCGCCATATTACTGGCTGCTGATCGATAACCGCCCGGGCGGTGTGGCGGCCAAGCCGGTCACAATCGCGCAGCTGCGCGGACTGGCAGCCTCGATCCCCGGCGCGGCGCCGACAGACGTCGAAGTTGAGCTGGTAACCTATCGCCGCTTGCCGGGGATTTTGTTCGTTGCGGGCGGCGGGATCAAGCGGCGACTGATTGGGGTGATGGCCTGGCGCTTGCCAGTGCCGGGAACCGGACCGCTTCTAATCGATAGCGCAATGGACGCCGCGGCCGCGCCCACAAATCCGAAGATCAAGTTCGGCCCGCGCGCCAGAAAATAGCCGGCAACGATGCCGGGCAAAATGGCATGGCTGATCGCATCGGCCAGCATAGCCATCTTACGCAAGACCAAAAACGAGCCCAGTAGCGCGCATGAAGCAGCCACCAGCACGCCGGTCAGGATGACGATCAGAATTGCATACATGAAGCGTTGAACCGATCCAGTGCAGATAGTTTGCGTAGGCTATGCATTGGAGCCTGTGCCTTGAACCCCGGCTTCCCTGCTTTGCAGTCTGCGCAGCCAGTCCCACACCAGCCCGCGCTCAGGCGCGAAGAAGAGCGAGACGAGCACGATGGCAGTCAGGGCCAGAATGACCATTGGACCGGTGGGCAGCCTGTTGCTGGTCACGCTGAGGGCTGCGCCGGTGACGCCCGAGAGCGCGCCAAACAATGCCGAGAGTGCGATCATTGCGCCCAGCTGGTTCGTCCATTGCCGCGCAGCCACCGCCGGACCGACCAGCATTGAGGCCATCAGTACCACGCCAACGGTCTTGAGCCCGATTACGACTGCAATGACGATCAGCGATGTCAACAGCACGCCGAGCAAATCAAGGCC
>JANMHL010000176.1:0-14459 GCA_031375125.1 Novosphingobium sp.
CGAACGGCGTCGCGCTGCGGTTCGTTTTCACCACCCGCGCTATCTACCCCGCCGGCCCGGTTCACCCGGGGTTGGGCTATGTGTGGGGCCCCGCGGGGCCCACCACTGCGACCCGGATGGACAAGTTCACCGATATGATGCTCGACCTGGGCTTGCTGGTGATGATCGGCAAAGCGGAACGCGGGCAGGGCGCAACCCAAGTGATTGCTAAGCACAAAGTCGCCTATCTGATGGCGGTCGGCGGCGCCGCCTACCTTGTCGCCCGCGCCATCCGCGAGGCCAAGGTGGTCGCTTTCGAAGACCTTGGGATGGAAGCGATCTATGAGTTCACGGTCGAAGATATGCCGGTGACCGTCGCGGTCGATAGCGAAGGCCACAACGTCCACCAACTCGCCCCGCTGGTCTGGAAAGAAAAGATCGCCCGCGAACACTTGCTGGGTTGATCCCATCGACCAAGGCCATAGTCCCCTCGACGAAGCCGCTGGCGCAGCGGGCGCGGCCTGGGCTATCGCTGGTCACCTGATGGAATTGCCCGACTCCCGCCCCGCCCGAGTCCCGACGCGGACCGTGCTGCTCTCGATTGCCGGGGTCTGGCTGTGCTATCTGGCGTTGATTACGGTGCGCAGCCTGCTGCTCGACCGGGCCTATTTCTTTGAGATGCTGGGGCTGCGCAGTCTGGTCACACTGGCCGGAATGGTGGTGACGACGCTGGCATGGCTGATCCTGCGGCTGTTCGATAATTCCCGGATGGGCCTCAGGATTGGGTTGGCACTGGTGGTGATGCTGCCGGCTGCGCTGGGCCTGGCGATGATCAACCGGCAGGTTTTTTCCGGGCTTGATCAGAAAATTCTGGGTGAACAGCGCAACCCCAGCGAAGTGCAAATTCGCCACGATACGGCGGGCAATGTGTTGATCGATGTCCCCGATCCGCCGCAGCTCACTCCTGACCAATTGGTCCAACTGCAAAAGAAGTTTGCTGAACAGGCGTTGTGGCGGCAGCTCACGGATATTGCGATCGGGCGCTATTTTCTGCTGCTGGCTTGGGCCGCACTCTATTTCGCAATGGTCACCGCCCAGCAGGCCCGCGCCTCTGAACGGCGCGAAGGCGAATACCGCCGCGCCGCCAAGGCGGCCGAGCTGCGCAGCCTGCGCTATCAGGTCAATCCGCACTTCCTGTTCAACACGCTCAACTCGCTGTCGGCCCTGGTGATGACGGGCAAGGGGCAGGCCGCCGAAACAATGATCCAGACTTTGTCGGCCTTTTATCGCCGCAGTCTGGCCGAAGATCCGACCGGAGAGAGCACGCTCGAGCAGGAAGTGGCGCTGCAGCGCGCCTATCTGGAGATCGAGACAGTGCGGTTTCCCGATCGGTTGGTGACCGGGATCAATCTGCCCGAATCGCTTGAGGACGCAGTTGTGCCAGGCATGATCCTGCAGCCGCTGGTCGAAAACGCGGTCAAATACGCCGTTGCCCCAACCAGCCGCCCGGTGACTGTAACGATTGCCGCGCGGGAGGATTTTGGCCGCTTGGTGATTGAAGTCAGTGACGATGGGCCCAGCGCCCCGCAGTCTGGCCGCGCCGGGTTCGGGATCGGCCTGGCCAATGTCCGCGACCGGCTTGAGGCGCGCTATGGCAGTGAGGCCAGCCTTGCTGCCGGGCCGCTCCCGGGTGGGGGCTGGCGGGTGGTGCTGCGGTTGCCGTTGGTGCGCCATGGCGGATAATGCCCCGCCCAAAGCGCTGCGCACCCTGATCGTCGATGACGAGCCGCTGGCGCTTGAGCGGATGGAAATGATCTGCCGCGATCTGGCGATGATCGAAGTCGCCGGGACGGCCCAGGATGGCGCCGCCGCGCTGCGCGCAATCGGCGCACTGGCACCCGATCTGGTCCTGCTTGATATGACCATGCCCGAGCTTGACGGGCTGGCGGTGGCCCGCGCGCTGACCCGGCAGGATGATGCCCCGGCGGTGATCTTTGTGACCGCGCATGACAATTTTGCGGTGGAGGCGTTTGATCTCGAAGCGGTCGACTATGTCCTCAAGCCGGTCACGCCCGAGCGGCTGGAACGCGCCGTCGCCCGCGCCATCGCCCGGCGCGGTAAGCGGGCGAAAGTCGGCGGCGATTGGCTCAGCGAATTCTGGGTGCCTTATCGGTCTGAACTGCTGCGGATTTCGGCCGAGGATGTCGACCGGATTGATGCCGAACGCGACTATGTCCGACTGCACGTCGGGCAAAAGGACGCGGCCAGCCGCTCGTACCTGTTACTGCAGACCGTATCAGGGCTGGAGGCGCGGCTCGATCCCGAACGGTTCATCCGGCTCCACCGTTCCACCATCCTGCGCCGCGACCGGATCAGGGGCCTGCGCCACGACGGGCTGGGGGTGTGGTCGGCCGAACTGGATGACGGCACCTTGGTGCGGATCGGGCGAACTTATCTGTCCAAGGCCAAGGCGATGGCCGGGCGGTAACGCCGATCCGCGAGTAAGCGAGCCCGGAGCGGGGGGGACTGGAGTGCCCCGGGCTCGCCTCGTGGTGCGCTACTTTGGTAGGGCAGCAGCAACCTGTTGACGGACCTCGGCTTTGCAGCGGCCTTCTTGAAGGCGATAGGCGGCGCGGCTGCCGATCGGGGCGGCAACTTCACAAACCTGGCGGGCGGCGCCCTCAACCCGGCGCGCAAGCGCGGCTTGGCCAGCCGGGCTGGAGAGATTGAGATCGCCAAAGCGAACCTCGGAAGTCTGGGCCTGCGCGGCTGATGCGGCGCACAGCAGGGCCAGCGTAATGGTGGAAGCGAAGGTCTTGATCACGGCAGTTCTCCTCTGTTTTGGCGCCCCGGATTGTTGAGCAAGCGGGCGGGCGTCAGAAATGGGGATAGCGCCGCCCCAGCTCTGCTCCAGCGCTGCTCGACCCCGGCAGCGCTGCGCCGGACGAGCGGCAGGAAAACCCGACGAACCGTCAACCGGCCCCGTTGAGTGTATTGCCTTAGCAATACACCACGCAGCAATCGGTCTGGCCAAGCGCGGCGACTCGGTTAAGAGGGGCGGCATGGGCCTGCTGTTCATCTTTCTGTTGGGGATTGGCAATTTTGCCGCGCACAAGGCCGTGCTGCACAGCGACCATCCGTTGCTGGGCAGCGTGCCGTGGTTCTTTAGCCTGCTGGGCGGCAAGTTCAGCTTGGCGGTGGAATTTATCATGCTGCTCGGCGCGCTGCTGATGGTCGCGTCAGGCTCGCTGATCTGGGCGTTGTTCTATGGCGTTTACAGCGCGGTCAATCTGGGCTCGGCCTGGTTGATCCTGACCGGGCGGATCTGATCGCCGTGGCGCTGGTGCTGTTCCATGTCAGCGATCTGCATTTCGGGTATGAAGACCGTGCCGCGCTTGATTGGTTCATGGCCGAAGTGGTGCGCGATCAGCCCGCCGCCGTGCTCTGCACTGGCGATCTGACGATGCGCGGGACGGCGCGCGAATTTGCCATGGCGCGCGATTGGTTGGCCGCGCTGCCAGTGCCGCTGACGCTGGAGCCGGGCAATCATGATGTGCCCTATTACTGGTACCCGCTGGCCCGCGCGTTCCATCCCTGGCGGAACTATCGCGCGCTGGCTGAGGCAGTGGAGTCAGATCTGGCGCTTCCCGATCTCGCCGTAGTTCCGCTTTGCACCGTTGCCGCAGCGCAATGGCGGTTCAACTGGTCCAAGGGGCGGGTCAGGAATGCCGATCTTGATGACGCGGTGAACGATCTGGAACGGCATCGGGCCAAGCCGTTGCGGCTGGTGACCTGCCACCATCCGCTGGTCGATGCCGATACCGACGGCACCGGATCAACGCGCGGCGGCAAACGCGCCCTGGCCGCGCTGGCCCGCGCCGGGGCTGATGCGGTGCTATCGGGCCACGTCCATGATCCGTTCGACCTGACGGTAGATGCGGACGGCTTGCCGATCCGCATGATCGGGGCAGGAACGCTTTCGCAGCGCCTGCGCGCGACCCGGCCCAGCTTTAACCGGCTGGAATGGAGCGCGGCAGAGGAACTGCAGGTAATTCCCCAGACCATGCCCTGAACGCAAAAGGGCGGCCCCGCAGGACCGCCCTCGTGTTTTGGTTGTACTGTTCGGCTTAGCGCTTCGAGAACTGGAAGCTCTTGCGCGCCTTGGCCTTGCCGTACTTTTTGCGTTCGACCGCACGGCTATCGCGGGTCAGGAACCCGGCGGCCTTGACGACGGCGCGCAGGGTCGGTTCAAACCGGGTCAGTGCCTGGCTGATGCCATGCTTGACCGCACCGGCCTGGCCCGAGAGCCCGCCGCCCTTGACGGTGGCAACAACGTCGTACTGACCGGCCCGGTCAGCAACCTGGAACGGCTGATCGATCACCAGACGCAGGGTCGGGCGAGCGAAATAAACGTCCTGATCGCGGCCGTTGACGATGATCTTGCCCGAACCGGGCTTGATCCAAACGCGGGCAACGGCATCCTTGCGGCGGCCGGTGGCATAGGCACGGCCCTGCGCGTCGATGATCTTGTCACGCAGCGGCATGGTCGGGGCTGCCGGAGCAGCAATCGGGGCATCGGCAACGGCATCGCCCATGGCGGCGCCCAGATCGGCCAGATCGGTTACAGTTTCTTCGGACATCATGCGCCCACCTTGTTCTTGCGGTTCATGGCAGCAACGTCGAGCGGCTGGGGCTGGGTGCCACCATGCGGATGCTCAGTGCCGTTATAGAGGTGCAGGGCACGCATCTGCGCGCGGCCCAACGGTCCGCGCGGGACCATGCGTTCCACAGCCTTTTCGAGCACGCGCTCAGGAAAACGGCCGTTGAGCACTTTGTCAGCGGTCACTTCCTTGATCCCGCCGGCATAACCGGTGTGCTTGTAATAGGTCTTCTGCTTCAGCTTGTTGCCAGTCAGCTTGACCTTGCCGGCGTTGATCACAACCACATGGTCGCCGCAATCGACGTGGGGGGTGAAGCTCGGCTTGTGCTTGCCGCGCAGACGATTGGCGATGACCACGGCGAGACGCCCGACCACCAGACCTTCGGCATCGATCAAATGCCAGTTCTTTTCCACCTCAGCCGGTTTGATCGACCGGGTGACCTTGCTCAGCGCCTTCATGGCCTAAAATTCCCTATAGCAGTTGCCGCGAATCCGGTTGCCCGACCTCGCAGGAAAGCGGGCCAATCGTTTAGTTGGCGGGGAAAGTCAAGTTTTCCGGGCCATTCCGGAGAGGTAAAATAATACCGTGCCGCTGTCAGGCTGGACCGGGAGCGAAAGTCCAGACCTCACGCGTCACCCGGCTGGTGCCGTCAAGCCGGGTGGTGACGATCCGCTCAACCGCCAGTGGCAATCCGCAGGCCATCAGGCCCTGCACGGTAATCCGGACCTCAACTTCGCCTTCACCGCCGCCTGACAAGGCCAGCTTGCGCCGCTCGACCCGCTCTTGCGAGCCGGGGTTGAACAGGAACACCGGCCAGGCTGATCCGCTGGTCGAACTGGCGACCTGGCCCAGAACCATGCTCCGATCGCGCTTGGCCGCCGGTGAAATCGCCGCAGCGGCAATAATCTGCTGGCCCTGCGCCAGCGCAGCACCGTGAGTGCCGGGATCGCGCACCGGCTCACCGGCCCGGATCATGCCCCGGGCGTCGAGCCGGGCCGGAAACAGCCCTCGGTCAACGCGCTTGCGTTCAATTTCGGCCAGACCGGCCAAGGCTGCTGGAGCGACAACCTCGGCGCCGATCTGTTGACCATCGAGCCGGTAACCGTCGCCTTCCGGGGTAAAGCGGATTGCAAAGCGCCGCGTCACGATCACCTGCTTGCCATCGGCGAGGGTTCGGACCAGCGTCCGGGTCATGATCATCGGCGTGGTCGGCGGGGCAAAGGCCGCGTGCGCCGGTTGCACCGTCGCGGTGGCCTGCGTCATCCCGGCTACCGCTGGGGCCAGCGCCGCCACACCGGCCAGCAAGAGCATCCGCGCGGTCAACGCGCGGTCCCCGAAACGCAGCGCGCGGGCGACAGTTGCGGCTGGCCTGCACGCGCAAGCGCGCGATCAGAAATCGCGGTGCCGGACTTCAACTGCAACCCCGCCTCCTTTGTCTTGGCTGCGGCCCTTGGCCGGATTGGCCTGACGCAGAAAGGAACAGCCATATTGGCGCAGGCGGGCGGCCATTCGTCAAGCATTTCTACGGATAGGTTCGCCGCAGCGCGCAGGCTCAGAGTGCTGCCGCGCGCTGCCAAAGTGCTCGTTTATTTTTCAAAATCATGCACTTCGCGGCCAAGCAGATGAACCCCCCAGACGGTTACCGCCAGCAGGATCGCGCCGGTCAGCTGGTGCAGCGCGGCCAGCCAGATCGCCGTGCCGCTCCACACCGTGGCGATTCCCAGCAGGATCTGGGTACCAAAAGCGCAGTGAATCGCGATCGACGCCCGCCGCTCCAGCCCGCGCAGGCGCCGCGCCAGCACAACCAACACAGCCACGGCCAGCCAGGCCCACCAGCGATGGATGAAATGGACCAGATAGGGATCGCCGGTCAGCGCGTGCAGCGCGCCCTGGCTCCAGTCGATCCCGGCCGGGACCAGATTGCCCTGCATCAGCGGCCAGGCATCCCAGCTCAGCCACCCGCCGCCCGATACCGGCCCGGCCCGCAGCCCGGCAACCAGCGCGCCGTAGAACAGTTGCAGCGCCAAAGCGCCCAGAGCCAGTGCCCCCAATCCGGTCAGCCGCGCTGGTTTTCGGCCCCGCGCAGTGCGGCGCAGATCAAGCGCGGTCCAGACCAGCAACGACAAAGTCAGCAGCGCCAGCGAAAGATGCGTCGCCAGCCGCAAGTGGCTGACCTTGACGTCGTGGGTCAGCCCAGACTTGACCATCCACCACCCGACCAGCCCCTGCAGCCCGCCCAGTGCAAGCAAACCCAGCAGCCGCGCGTGATAGCCCGCCGGGATCGCTCGTCTGGCCCAGAACCACGCCAGCGGCAGGGCAAAGGCCAGCCCGATCACCCGGCCGATCAGCCGGTGAAACCACTCCCAGAAAAAGATCACCTTGAACCCCGCCAGTGTCATTCCGGCTGGTCCATTCACCTCGGTATATTGCGGGATCCGCTGATAGGCCTCAAACGCCGCTTGCCACTGGGTGTTGGTCAGCGGCGGGATCGCCCCCGATACCGGCTTCCATTCGGTGATCGAAAGGCCCGATTCGGTTAGGCGGGTTATCCCGCCGACCACGATCATCAGCGTGACAATGGCGGCAACAGAAAACAGCCAGCGAGCCAAGGCAAGCGGGCGCGGAGCGTCGGTCTGAACCTGATTCATGAGCCGCGCTCTGCTGCCAAGGCCCCCAAAACGCAAGCGTGAACCGATAAACTGCACCTAGAGTCAGGGCGTTTGGCTGCGGCTGGCGGGGGCTTGGCCCAAAGGACTTGCGGAATGATACACCATCACATATATAGCCTGAGCAATGCGTGATGCCATGATCCAGATTCGCAACCGGCTCGACCGGGTTGGCGTGCTCCTTTCCGGGCTGTGTGCGCTGCATTGCGTTGCCGGATTGCTGCTGGTCGCGGGTCTGGGATTGAGCGGCGAAGTGTTGTTTGCTCCGGCGATCCACCGGGTCGGTCTGGCAATGGCGATTGTGGTCGGTGCGATCACGCTGGTGCTGGGTGTCGTCCGCCACGGCGATCCGCGCCCGCTGCAGCTTGGCGGGGCGGGACTGGGCCTGATGATTGTGGCGCTGGTGCTCGGCCACAGTTCTGCCGAAGCCTTTCTGACCATTGGCGGGGTCACCTTGTTGGCCTGGGCCCACTTGCGCAACTTGCGTCACTCCATGTGATTGCTATGGGCGGTGGCATGACTGCCTCGCTCACTATTACGCTCAACGGCGACCCACGCCGCGCCGCGCCGGGATCGATTGCCGATCTGGTCCGCAGCCTCGAACTCGATCCGGCTAAAGTCGCGGTCGAGCGAAATGGCCTGATCGTTCCGCGCTCGACGCTGAGCGAGGTAGCACTTGCAGACGGAGACGTGCTTGAAATCGTCCATTTCGTTGGCGGCGGCGATCACACCGATAGTTGGACGGTCGCAGGCCGCACTTTCACCTCACGCCTGATTGTCGGCACCGGCAAGTACAAGGACTTTGCCCAGAACGCCGCCGCAGTCGCAGCGGCCGGCGCGGAAATCGTCACGGTCGCGGTGCGGCGGGTTAATGTGACTGACCCCAAGGCACCGATGCTGACCGACTTTATCGATCCCAAGAAAGTCACCTATCTGCCCAACACCGCCGGTTGCTTCACTGCCGAAGACGCAATCCGCACGCTGCGCCTGGCGCGTGAGGCAGGCGGCTGGGATCTGGTCAAATTGGAAGTGCTGGGCGAGGCGCGGACGCTTTACCCCGATATGCGCGAAACCCTGAAAGCCTGCGAAGTGCTGGCGAACGAAGGCTTTGCGCCAATGGTCTATTGCACCGATGATCCGATCGGGGCCAAGCAATTGGAAAGCGCAGGCGCTGTGGCGGTGATGCCACTCGGCGCGCCGATTGGTTCGGGGCTTGGTATCCAGAATCGCGTCACGATCCGGCTGATTGTCGAAGGGGCCAGCGTGCCGGTGCTGGTCGATGCCGGGGTTGGCACCGCCAGCGACGCTGCCGTCGCGATGGAGCTCGGATGCGATGGGGTGCTGATGAACACCGCGATTGCTGAAGCGAAAGATCCGCTGCGGATGGCGCTGGCGATGAAATTGGCGGTTGAGGCGGGGCGCCACGCCTACCTGTCAGGCCGGATGCAAACCCGCAAATACGCCGATCCATCGAGCCCGCTGGCTGGATTGATCTAGGCTGGTTTGCGCAAGGTGATCATCATGAAGCGCGAGACGCCACCTTCATAACCACGCCCTTCGCCAGTTTCGATTTCAATCTGACCCCAATCGCCAGCCGCTGCATAATAGGCGCGCAGTTCGGTTTCGCTGGGATAGTTGTAATACCGCCCCAGCCGGTCTCGGCCTTCGGCGCTTGTGGTCTTGTAGGTTGCAACGTGCCAACCGCCGGGTTTCAGCGCGTGCCAGATTCTGGCCAGCACATCCGTCAGCCCGGCGCGAGGCACGTGCAGCAGCGAATAGGCTGCGACCACGCCGTCGTATTGCTCGATTGCGGCGAGTTCGTCGAAGCGCATCACCTGCACGGCGCGGCCCAATCGCGCTTCGGCCTGCGCGGCCATTTCGGGTACGCCGTCGGTCGGTTCGACTTTGAACCCGCGCAATTCCATCTGTTCAGCATCGCGCCCTGATCCGCAGCCAAGCTCCAGAATCGATGCACCCGGGGCAAGCCGTTCCAGAAAGCCGTCCAGATGACGGCCAATGCCCCCGGAACTGCTGGCAGCATAGTCAGGCGCCGCAGCAGCATAAAACGCGAGGGTAGCGGGATCGAAGCTTGGCATTGCGTCAACATTCTCTCGGTAGCTTGCCGTAAGTGGCCACGAACGCCGCGCTATCCATCGTAGTTAACGCGATGGTTACCATATTCTGGTGAACTGCCTCAATCAACCAGGGGCAAGATCATGGCCAGTACCGGAACTGCATCGCTAACAATCGCCGAACTGCGCGAATTCGCCAGCTTCACCGCCTGCGAGCAGCGCTATATCAAGCGCAGCCTCGATGTCGGTCTGGGGCGGCAGGATGCGTTCAAGCTGTGGGCGCGCGATGCAGCGGAAAGCGGCTCGATCCGCAGCCAGTACGTGGTCTATCAAGAGCTTAAGGGCCTGCGCGGGGCAATCCCGGACGATACCGGGTTCGATGCGCTGGAGAGCTTTATCGGCAAGCTGATCCGGGTCGCCGCGTTCGATCTGGCGCAGGAGCGGATCGAGTGCTTTTCGGCCTTCCGCTTTTTGTATGAGCGGTTGCTCGGCCCCGAAGCCCGGCCATTCCTGCCCAGCGCGTTCTGTGCCGCAGCGGCGCTGCCGCAAATTCGCCCGGATAAACGCAAGAACCTGCTCCAATCGATCAGCGAGGCCGCGGCTACAGCCCCCGGCTGGTCGGCCCGCGCGCCCAGCTTTTACCCCGAATGGGTCGAAAAAGAGGCCGCCTGAGCCGACAATTCGCTGTGTTGCAATTTTGGGAATCGACAAGCGCTGAATTACCGGGCAAACCGCGCGCTGCTCGTCCAAGACGGGCAAGGGTTAACACAAGGGGATTCCCAATGAAGAAGATTGCTCTGTTCGCCGCCATCGCGGCTGGCTCGCTCGCCATCGCCGCCTGCGGCGAAAAGAAGGAAGAAGCTGCGATGACTTCGGAAGAAACCGCGGCTGCGACTGACGCTGCTCCGGCTGCTTCGGACGACGCTGCTGCTGCGACCGACGCTGCCAAGGCTGAGTAAGCCAGGCTAGCGCATCGCGTAAGCGATCAAGAGGGCCGGGGCTGATGGGTGTGGACCACCTTCAGCCCCGGCCTTTTTGTTTGCCCCGGTCGCGCGATCGGCGCTGATCGGGCTGCCGGGACTGCTTTTGGCTCGTAACCTCAAATAAACCATTGCGCAGCTAATTCGGGGAATCGAAACCCCGGGGCTGCCACTGTGACCACAATCACCGTTGACGGATTGAATGAAGACACGTTTCGCCGCGTGATCGAAGGCCGCCTTAGGCAGGGCAAGGCCGGCGAAGCGGTCGACAAGCTGCGTCTGCTGCTGGCGCATTATGCCGGGCCAGGGCGAATCCTGCCCGAACGGTTCCTGACCGCTGCGTCGAGCGATCTGGTGCTGTATGGCTGGGATAATCTGGGCGAAGCCATGGCCCGCCACGACCGGCCCGGTTCGCCGATTACGGCTCTTTCGATCGCCTTTGGCTGGCCCGGGGAAGACCCGCCAGCCCCCGATGCCGAGGGAAACCTGAGCCCGCATCTGGAAGTGGCCTACTTCACCGACGAAGCCTATCCGTTCTCGCAAAGCGGGCGCGACGATTTGCTCGATGGCTATTCCTATCACGGCTGCACCTGGTCTGATCAAGGCACGGCGACCGATACCGCGTTGGCCGTGGCCGGAATTGACGATCTCCACGGCGCGCTGGCCGCGCTAGAGGCGCGGCTGCTCGATTGCGACACGCCCGATGTCGAAGAAATCCGCGCCGGGTCGCTTGGTTCGTGCCTGCTCTCGGTCCTGCTGGTTCAGGCAGTGGGCGAGCGGATCGCGCGCGATGGTCTGCCCCGTCCGGTCTGCGTGCTCTCGGGCAGCAACGGGGTCTATCCCTATTTCGACGCGCCGGTCGCCGGGATCCCCGCCGACATTCTCAAAGCCGCCGAAGACGAGGACGAGGACGCGCTCCCGCTGGGGCAGGGCGTTCCAACCCAGCGCTACAGCAGCCTGATGGTCACCAGCATCCCGCGCGCCCGCAAACGCGCTGTGCTGGTGCTCAACGAAAGCCCCGAAGAAACCGCGCTGCGCAACGCCAACCTGCGCGGCATGGATCTGGGTGAAGCTGGACCAGCCGAAGCCGTTCCTGAAGCAGCGGTGTTCGACCCACAGCCTGATCTGCCCGCGCCGCCCTTGCCTGCAGAGATCACTCCGGTTCCCGGCGGGCCGTTGATGGTTCGCAAAAAACCTTCGGAAAGCTGGGACTTCCGCGATCTGCTGAGCCCGGCCGAGCCCGAACTGCCTGCAGCTGCGCCATCCCCGGTCGAACCACTGCTGCCGCGCGAATACGCGCAGCCAGCCGCGCCACAAGACCGGCCTTCATCGCGCGTGCCGCTCGGCAGAATTGCCGAGCCAGGCTTTGCCTTGCTCGAGCCCAGTGTCCACGACCGGCTGCAATCATTGATCGCTCCGCCTGCCGGGCCGGATTTGCCGGAACTGGTTCCCGCCGAACCGGTCGAAGCTGAACCTGAAGCGATCGCGGTGCCGGACATTCCAGCGCCTGACCTCGGGCCGATCTGGCCGCTGGGGATTGGCTGGCTGGAGGATGCTGCCGAGCCGCTTGACAGCTCCGAGACCGAAGCGCCGCTCGCCAGTCCCGGCCTGTGGGCGCGCCTGCGCGGTTGGTTCCGGCGCGGGGCTTAGCCCTTATACAACCCGTCCAACCGCTCGCTATAGCGCGCTTTCAACTTGTGGCGGCGGATCGATTGTTTGGGGGTCAGTTCTTCGTTGTCGATTGTGAACGGCTCGTCGGCAAAGGCGAACTGGCGGACTTTTTCGATCACCGACAGGTCCTGATTGACCCGGTCAACCGCGGCGCGGACCGCTGAGCGGAAGGCCGGGAGGTCTTGCAGCGCCTTCAACGCGAACTTTTCGCCATTGGCCTGCGCCCATCCGAGCGCCCATTCGGGATCGGGCACGATCAGCCCGACCACATAAGGGCGCCGGTCCCCGACGACCATTGCCTGGGCAATCTCGGTCTGCAGGGTCAGCAAGCCTTCGACCCGCGCGGGCGAGACATTGTCGCCCTTGTCGTTGATGATCATGTCCTTCTTGCGGTCGGTGATGACCAGTCGCCCAGCCTCATCCAGATGGCCGATGTCGCCAGTGTGGAGCCAGCCACCGATCAGTGCCTTGTCGGTTTCGGCCTGATTGCGCCAATAGCCGTGCATCACCAGCTCGCCCCGAACCAGAATTTCGCCGTCTTCAGCAATCCGCAGCTCAACTCCGTGGAGCGGCGGGCCAACGGTGTCCATTTTGAGGCCCGCCTTGGGCCGGTTGCACGAGATGACCGGACCGGATTCGGTCTGGCCATAGCCTTGCAGCACGGTCAGCCCCATTGATTCAAAAAACACGCCGACTTCGGGGCTGAGCGGCGCTCCGCCTGAAACCATCGCTTTCAACCGCCCGCCAAACCGGCTGCGGATCTTGGGGCGCAGGGTCCGGTTGAGCAGCAAGTCCATCGGCTTGTCACGCCAGCGCCCGCGTCCTGCCGCCTTGTGACTGCCGATGCCGAGCGCGCGATCCATCAGGAAATTGGGGATTTTGCCCTGCTTTTCGACCTTCTTCATGATCCGCGTGCGCAGCAATTCGAACAGCAGCGGGACCACCACCATCACGGTCGGGCGGACTTCCTCGATATTGCTGGCGAGCTTTTCCAGCCCTTCGGAATAATAGATCTGCGCGCCGACAGAGATCGGCAGCATCTGTCCGCCGGTATGTTCATAGGCGTGGCTGAGCGGCAGGAACGAGAGAAAGGCGTCGTCGTCATCCAGCCCGAAATCCTCAGCCAGAACGCGCGCTGCGCCATCTGCGTTCATCAGCATCGCGCCGTGGTGCTGCATCACCCCGCGCGGGGATCCGCCGGTGCCGCTGGTGTAGATCAGGCAAGCGGTGTCGCCCCGGCCAATCTTCGCGATCCGGGCATCGACCGCCGCGCGCGCCGCCGCCGCGTCGCCCGCAATCAAGTCCGCCCAATCGTGGTATTCATAAGGACCAAGCTGCGAAATCTTCAGCGGCTCGATCCCGATCACGTGCTTGGCGTGGCCCGAGCGCAGCACCGCGCCGAGCAGCGGCTTGGCCAGCTTGTCATTGGCGACAATCACCGCCGCCGCGCCCGAATCTTCCAGAATGTGCAGATGGTCGCGTTCGGTATTGGTGACATAGGCCGGAACCGTGATGCAGCCTGCCGCCATGATCGCGAAATCGGCGATGCACCATTCGGGCCGGTTTTCGGAAACCAGCATCACCCGGTCACCATCATTCAACCCCAGCGCGCGTAGCGCCTCGGCCAGACAGCAGACCCGGCGGACCACCTCAGCCCAGCTGATCGGTTGCCAGCCGCCACCGCGCTTGGCCCATAGAAACGGAGCATCACCGCGCGCTTCGGCGCGGGCCAGCAGCAATTCGACCAGATTCTTGCGATCTGGCAGATCTGAAATATCAACCACGCGCACCGCCCCTTTCGCAGTACATCCTCACCCGGCTTTCTGATTAAGCGGGCTTTCCCCTAGCGGCAAGTCATCGCCTGTCGCCTATTCCCCAATTGCCTTGCCCTCGCTGCGCGGATCGGCCCCGCCCAACAGCTGGCTGCCGCGAATTTCGATCGCATTGGCTTTCAGTGGCAGGCCACGCGCCTGCACATCGGCATGGCCAAATCCCCGCAACGCCGGGATCATCGCCTCAAGGAAAGTGCCGCGCTCAACATAGATCGTTTCGGTGCCCGGCGCGAAGATCACCGGCAGCGCGACCGCTTGTTGCGCAGTCAGATCCCAGTCGATCACGCCGATGATGGCGCGCAGCACCTGTGCCGGGATGGTCACGCCGCCAGCAGCGCCAACCACCAGCCGCAACCGCCCATCCGGGCCGAACACCAGCGCCGGCGACATCGAGCTGCGCGGGCGCTTGCCGCCTTCGACTCGGTTGGCGACCATCCGCCCATCGAGTTCCGGGTTCATGTCAAAATCGGTCAATTCGTTGTTGAGGAAATAGCCCCCCGCCATCAGCCCCGATCCGAACGAGCTTTCGATCGTCGATGTGTAGGACACCGCGTTCCCAGCCCGGTCGACTACGGCAAAGTGCGAAGTACCCTTTTCA
>JANMHL010000180.1:0-1535 GCA_031375125.1 Novosphingobium sp.
TTGTTGCCGCCGCGCTGGCAGTGCGGCGGTCAATGTCCGCGCCCGCGGGAATCGTCGCGGCTTTGATGCTGCTGTTCCCCTTCGCAAATGCATTTTCAAGTTTGCGGCCACAGAGCTTTGCCGTGCTTGGCTTCGGCTTGCTGATTGCGCTGCTGGCATCGCCGAGGCCCTGGCAGATAAAGTTGCTGCTCGGCGCGGCGCTGTTTGTCCTGTGGCAGAACCTTCATCCTTCGGTTGCGGTGGCCCTGCTCTATGTCGGGGCATGGGCAGGCTGGAGCTGGTTTGAAGTTCTGCTGGGCCGTCGGACCAGATTACCGTGGTTCGAAACTGCCTTGGCATTACTCGCCGGGCTGGCCCTGTTTGCGACGCCGCTGGGGGCCGGAATACTTGCGGTATCAGCCAAAAACACCGCTGCCAGCTTGGCCATGGGGGTGAACGAGTGGCAGGCCGTGTGGAGCGCGTCCAACGCGTCATTTCTCCCCTTCGCGGCCCCATTCCCGCTGTTTTTTTTCACGCTGCTATTCTGGCAACGCGACAAGCTCGACTGGCGTTGGCTTTTTCCATGTCTGGTGCTGTTTGTGGCCAAACTGTTTGTCGTTCGCTTCGGCCTGTTCTGGGCGCTTTCGACGATACCGGTGATTGCCCCGCTGCTGACCCGACAAACCGAACCCGATCCTGCGGCTGGCCGTGACTGTGCCATGGCCGCAATCGGGCTTGGGCTGGCGGCACTGCTGGCGCTGGTATTCCACCAGCCGCGCTTTGCCGAGTGGCTTCCGCTGAAAGGGGTTGCTGCGCTGAAGGCAGAGCAGGTTCGCGGCACGGTGTTTGCCGAATTGCCGTGGGGCGGACCGCTGATCGATGCGGGCTATCCCGATTGGCAGGTCGCGCTCGATGGCCGCTATTATGTCTACACCGATGCCGAACTGGCAATGGCCCGCACGATCGGAGCATCGCCAACGGCTCTGCCGCAAATCGAGCGGGTCTGGGCCCCAGCAGCAGTGTTGCTTGATCCGGAGATCAGCGGCAGCTTGATCCAGCAGTTGCGCCAACAGCCCACTGTCTGGCGCGAAATCCGGACCGGAGATTTCAGCGCGGCGTTCGTGCGGGTCAAACCGGTGCCTGTTAGCGCTGCGCAGTAATCCGGGCCTAGCGCCCGAAAAACTTCATCGCGGTTTCAATTTTGTCGGCCACATCGCGCCGTTGGTTATTTGAACAGTTTGATCGCAGTGTTGACGCCATCGACGATGTCGGAACCCGACACGGCTTGGCTTCCGCCGAGCAGGCTCGACACTTTGTTGGGGAATTTGGCCTCGGCCAAAATCGTCCGGCTGAGACGGCGGAATGGCAGCGACTGGATCCAGACTTTGCCCGGTCCGGTCAGCCGCGCGAACATAAAGCCTTCGCCGCCGACCAGCGTGTTCGTGAAATCCGAGACCAGACTGGTGCCGAGAGCATCTGTGTCGAACTTTACACTCGGCTCAAAGGCGGCAATGCACCCGGCATCGACATGGAGTTGCTCGCCGGGCTTCAGCTCT
>JANMHL010000203.1:0-5981 GCA_031375125.1 Novosphingobium sp.
GTCATGATGGGCGACATCAAAATGCCCAAGGAAGCGATCAGCAGACAGATTGCGGACTCGGTCGACCTCATTGTTCAGGTCAAACGCCTGCGCGACGGCTCGCGCCGCGTGACCGACGTGACCGAAGTGATCGGTATGGAAGGCCCGGTGATCGTCACTCAGCAGCTGTTCAAATTCGAATATCTCGACGAAAGCGCCGACGGCAAAATCATCGGCGAGTACCGCGCGATGGGCTTGCGGCCCTATACCCTCGAAAAGGCAAAGCAGTACGGGTTCGACCAGCCTTTCCTCGAGGCCTGCCTCTAAACGTCAGCAGCCGGCGCAGCGCCCGAAAGCGCTGCGCGCCTTGCCTAAAACTTCACGCCGACTTCGACCCCGAACGTGCGCGGTTCGTTGACCATGGCGGTCAGATTGTTGAAGTCGATCCCGGAAACGGCCGAGACATCGTTGGTAATGTTGCGGGCGAACGCGGCGATGTCGAACTTGCCGGTGCGGTAACCGATCCGCAGACCGCCTTCGAGCATCTTGTCGTCGCTGAATTCAACCGATTCATAAAGGAAGAACTGGATTTTCGAACGGTAAGCCCAATCGGTGAAGACATAGACTTCGCCGTTTCCGACCGGAGCGGCGTAACCTGCCGTCCAGTTGGCGATCCAGCGCGGGCTCTGCGGCAGTTGGTTGCCGTTGATCGAGTAGATCCCCGGGCTGCCGACGCGGACCGGATCGGTGACAGTGCAGGCCGCGCCGCAACCGGCGACGAACAGAGTGGCGTCCTTGATTTCGTTATGATTGTACGAAATCCCGGCAGTCAGGGTCAGGCCGCTAACCGGGCGGGCTTCAAGTTCGGCTTCAAACCCGTAACCATCGACCTTTTCGGCGTTGATCAAGGTGGTGAAGTTCGATGCCCCGCCCACTGCGGTCAGCTGCATATCCTTGGTGTGGAAATAGAACCCGGTCAGGTTGAACCGCGCCTTGCCATCGGCAAAGCTGGATTTCAGCCCGGCTTCGTAGCTCATCGTGGTTTCGCTATCGGCAATCGACAGGGTCCGGCCGAACACCAGACGGCCCTGGATCGATGGGGCGCGATAGCCTTTGGCGACGCGGGCGAACAGGTTGACGTCTTCGTTCACCGGCAGGCTGGCCGACAGATCCCAGGTCAGCACGTCATCGCCTACCTCGGCGCTTTGCGGGGTAACCGGGCCGCCAAAGCCGAGGAAGCCGGGACGGGTATCGAGCGGCCGCGCGGCAACCATCTTGCGGTTATCGTGGTTGAAGCGAGCACCGGCCTGCAGTTTCAGTCCTGCACCGAACTGATAGTTGAGCGAGCCGTATACGCCCAGTGCTTCGCTGTCCTGGCGCTGGCTGCCAATTGCCGCGGGTGCGGTGTCGGTCGGGCTGCCATAGTCATAGCTGACAATATCGAGCTTTTCGCTGAAGTAGAACGCGCCGAGCTGATAACCGAGCCCGCCGGTGTTGTTCGACGAAATCCGCAGTTCCTGCGTGAACTGGTCTAGGCTGGGCACATCGTCGCGCGACTGGGCCGAGAACGGAATGAAGCCCGGGCCCTGGCTTGGGGCAAACTGATTGCCGAACCCGCCGTCGATATCGCCGCGGCTCTGCAAGTTGCCGTACCAGTAGCTGGTTACCGAGGTCAGCGTGACCGGCCCGGCATCGTATTCGGCATTGAAGGCAGCGTTGACGTTGGTCAGCTTCTGGAAATTGAGGCCATCGGCGCGGGTCTTGCTGCGGTCAAACTTAGTTGCCGGGCCGCCCAGCCCAACCAGCTGGTTGCTGCCGGTGGCAAAGGCATTGGCGCGGAAGACACGGGCTGAACCTTCGAACAGGCGAACCTGCACGGTGGTCCGCAAGGTCAGCTGATCGCTCGGCTTGGCCTGGATCTGCATCCGCGCGGCAAAATCGTCGAACCCTTCAAGGTTCTTGTTGCCGGGTTCGTCGATGTTATCGACCCAGTTATCGCGGTGCTGGTAAATCGCCGAAACGCGCGCCGAAACGACATCGCTGGCATCGCCGCTGCCAACGCCAGCAGTGGCGTTGATAGTGCCATAGCTGCCGACACTGAGGCTGACGTGGTTCTTGCCTACTGCATCTGGGCGAACGGTATCGAACTTGACGATCCCGGCCGGGGTGTTGCGGCCAAACAGCGTGCCCTGCGGCCCGCGAAGCACTTCGACCCGATCGAGATCGAACACCGGAAAGCCCTTCAGCACCGGGTTTTCCAGCACCACATCATCATAGACCAGGCTGACCGGCTGCGATGCGTTGAGATCAAAATCGGTGTTGCCAAGGCCGCGGATGTAAAAGCGTGGGAACGTCCGCCCGAACGAGCTTTCGATGTTCAGGCTGGGAACCCGGCCCGACAGCGCGCGGATATCGGCGCCCGAGCCGCTGATCGCCGCCAGCGTATCGCCGCGCACGGTCGCAACCGAGATCGGCACATCCTTTTGATTTTCTTCGCGCCGCTGAGCGGTGACGATGATGTCGCTAAGCGCTTCGTCATCGCTAGCAGACTGGGCAAATGCCGGACCGGCGTTGGCCAGAACAGCGACAAAAGCGATCGAAGCGGCGGCGGTACGGAAAATGGCGGTGCGGCGCATAGTCTGGCGGTCCTTGCAGCAAGAAGTCTGAGATGGCGCCGCCGCTATCCCACCGCACTGCAGCATGGAACGGGAAATGCGGTGTGACAGAAATATTACACCGCCACTGTGGCCAATCAGCCGCGCCCGCGATATCCCGCCACGCCTTGTTCTGGCACCCACAGCCCAGTTGGTGCGGCGCCGCTTTGCCAGAACACGTCAATTGGGATCCCGCCGCGCGGATACCAATAACCGCCGATCCTCAACCACTTGGGCTGCATTTCGGCAAACAGGCGTTGGCCGATGCCAACGGTTACGTCTTCGTGGAAGCCTGCGTGATTGCGAAAGCTCCCCAGAAACAGCTTGAGGCTCTTGGATTCGACAATCGTTTCGCCCGGCGCATAGTCGATCACTAGATGGGCGAAATCGGGTTGGCCGGTGACCGGGCAAAGCGAGGTGAACTCTGGCACGGCAAAGCGGACCAGAAACAGCGCACCCGCGCGCGGATTGGGAACATAGTCCAGCACCGCCGCATCGGGCGAAGTGGGCAGCGTGCTGTTCTGGCCGAGGTAGAGCGGCTGGGCTTGGTCTGTCATGGTGTGCGCAATGCCTCTATCGCGGCAAATGCACAAGTCAGCGGTTGGAAGTGCCGGGTTCACTTCCTATTCAGTGCCAGAACGGCTAGCGCGCTCAACCTAGCTATTGTGGACAAGAACATGAGCAAGTTTGGGGGCAATTTGAGAGCAGCAACCGGCGCCATTGCGCTAGGGCTGACGCTTGCCCCGGCCGCGCTGCTGGCCCAGGCCGAGAGCGGCTGGCGCTTGCCCGGAGCGACGGTAAAACCAGCCCCGCCCGGATCGCAAGGCCCGGTTGATCGCGACAACCCGGTGGTCACCACCGCTGCCCCGCGTGAAACCGCGGCTCCGACGCCCAGCCCCACTGCCAGCCAGCCCGCGCCAACTCCTTCGGCAGCGACTGCACGGCCAAGTCCGACCTCGGTCCAGCGTCCCGCAGCCACTCAGCCCGCGCGAACCACGCAAGGAGCGGCGACTGGACCGGCGGTCCAGCCTGCGCCTTCCGCCACGGCGCTGCCGAGCGGTGCAACTGCGCCAGGCCCGAGCATTTTGCCGCTGCCGACCGATTTTGCCGTCACACCCGCCGCAGCAGCCCCGGCGCTGACCGAACCTGCGGCGACACCGGGCTGGTACTGGCCGTGGATCGCCGGTGCCACCGCATTGCTGGCCGCCATGTTTGCCGGGCTGTGGTGGCGGCGGCGCAAGACCCCGGCTGTCGCGGCGGTTACGTTCGAACGGCCGATCGTCTCCACCCCAGCGTCGCAACCGATTCTTGCACCGACAGCGCCTGTCGCCACGGCCTTATCGCAAAGCGCGCGGGTACTGCCCGAACCGCACCTGTCGATCGCCCTGCCCGCCGGGATCGGAATGACGCTGGAAGCCCGGCGGATGAGCGCTTCGCTGATGGCCACAACGCTGAGCTATGCTGTCACGCTGACCAACACCGGCACCGAACCGCTCTCAGCGTTGGCGGTCGAAGGCGATATGGTTTCGGCCCATGCCTCATTGCCGCCCGAAGCCCAGATTGCGGGTCAAGGCCAGCGGCTGGAACTGCGCCACGCACTGGTTGCGCTGGCACCGGGCGAAAGCGCTGAGTTCACTGGCGACTTCCGCCTGCCGCTGAGCGCGGTCACCCCGATTCGCGCAGGTGAGGCGGCTTATTTCGTCCCGTTGGCCCGGCTGCGGGTCGAGGCGAGCACGGCTGCTGGACAGTCGCTGGTCCAAGTTCAGACCTATGTGGTGGGCGAAATGCCCGAAACCCAAGGTGCGGCGCTGCGTCCGTTCAGGCTCGACCTGGGTCCGCGCACTTATAGCCGGATCGGCCAGCGCGCGGTAAATTAGCCGCATTTCCCCCCTCGACGCCGCCCGTCCGCACGTCTAGTCTGTTCGCAATTGCAGCGAAAAGAGGCGCTGTGATGGCCATGGAGGATGGCCTTCAGGAGGACTCTTAAGTTATGGAAAGTCTGGTTTCGACCGAATGGCTCGCGAACGAAATGGGCGCGAGCGACCTGCGGATCGTTGATTGCACCAAGCATCTGCCTGGCACTGGGCGCGATGCGTCTGCCGAATATGAAGCCGGTCATATCCCCGGCGCGGTCTTTATGGATCTGGGCGATCTGGTCGATTCAAACGCCCCGGTTGAAAACACCCTGCCCCCGCCAGAAAAATTTGCCAGCCGGATGCAGAGCCTTGGCTTGGGTGATGGCAGCCGGATTGTGCTGTATGATGACAGCCCGGTCAAAACTTCGGCGCGCGCCTGGTTCATGCTCAAGATGTTTGGCGCGCACGATGTGGCGATCCTTGATGGCGGCATGGCCAAATGGAAGGCCGAAGGCCGCACGCTGACCCAGGGCAAAGAACAACTGCGCCACCGTCATTTCACTGCCTGGCAGGACGACAAGAACGTCCGGACCAAGGCCGATGTGCTCGCCAACCTGCATTCCAAGGATGAGCAAGTGGTCGATGCGCGCGGTGCCAAGCGTTGGTCGGGCGAGGAAGCCGATCCACGTCCGAACATCGCCAGCGGCCACATCCCCGGCTCGCTCAACGTGCCGTTTACTGATCTGTACAATGCCGATGGCACTTTCAAGGACGTCGCCGGGATCAAGGCTACGTTGACCGGCGCCGGAGTTGATCTAGCCAAGCCGGTGACCACCAGCTGCGGCAGTGGGGTCACCGCCTGTGTGCTGATCTTTGCGATGCATCTGGCCGGTAAAGACGACGCGGCGCTATATGCCGGCAGCTGGACCGATGGGGGCAACGACCCCGACACCCCCCCGGCGACGAAGACGGCCTGAGCTTTGGGGGGCGGCACGGACGATAAGGGCCTGTCGCCCGCAACCCGGCTCGTTTTGGCCGGACGAAAGCCCGAATGGACCGGCCCGGCGGTCAATCCGCCAGTCTGGCGGGCCAGCACTCACCTGTATGAAAACTGCGCTGCGCAGGACGCTGGGCGCCACGTCAACAAGGATGGGTTGTTCCACTATGGCGCGCGCGGCGGGCCGACCCAGTGGGCGCTGGCCGATGCCCTGACCGCGCTGGAACCCGGCGCGGCCGGGACGATGCTGTACCCGACCGGGCTGGCAGCCCCGGCGATGGCCCTGCTCAGCGTGCTGAAGGCAGGCGACGAAGTGCTGGTTTCGGATAATTCCTATGATCCCAGCCGAACCATCGCGATGCACGCGCTGCGCGATTACGGGATTGCGGCGCGGTTTTTCAATCCCCTCGACGTTACTGGCTTTGCCGCAATGATCGCGGATAACACTCGCGCGGTGCTGCTGGAAAGTCCCGGCAGCCTGACCATGGAAATGTG
>JANMHL010000218.1:0-2389 GCA_031375125.1 Novosphingobium sp.
ATTGATTTATTTAATGTGATTGCGGACTTGCAGGATCACATTATGATGTGATATACCACGAATCATGACCAGCACAATCATAGAAAAAGTCCGCCGCCTTGTCACTGACGGCGGTATGTCACGAGCAGGTCTGGCCCGCGCGGCCGGGCTTCATGCCAATACCTTGCGGGAATGCACCGAGGAAGGCTGGAACCCCACCTCTGACACGCTGCGCAAGCTAGAGCGCTGCCTGTGGGATAGTGATGAGGAGCCGGTGCTGGTCGGGATCGAGGAAATCATCGAGGAAGCCCGCAACGGCCGGATGTTCATTCTGGTCGATGATGAGGACCGCGAGAATGAGGGCGATCTGGTCATCCCGGCGCAGATGGCCACCCCCGATGCGGTCAATTTCATGGCGATGCATGGCCGCGGCCTGATCTGCCTGACCTTGACCAAGGCGCGGACCGATCAACTCGGGCTTGAACTGATGAGCCGCAACAACGGCACCCGCCACGAAACCGCTTTCACAGTTTCGATCGAAGCCCGCGAAGGTGTGACCACCGGCATATCCGCCGGTGACCGCGCCCGCACCGTTGCCGTCGCAATCGACGCAGGCAAAGGCCGCGACGACATCGTCACGCCCGGCCATGTTTTCCCGCTGATTGCGCGCGATGGCGGCACGCTGGTCCGGGCCGGCCATACCGAGGCTTCGGTCGATATCTCGCGGCTCGCCGGGCTTAATCCTTCGGGCGTGATCTGCGAGATCATGAACGAAGACGGGACCATGGCCCGGATGGACGATCTGGTCCCGTTTGCGCGCCAGCACGGTCTCAAAATGGGCACGATCCGCGACCTGATCGAATACCGCCGCAAGCACGATCATCTGGTCCAGCGGATCGCCGAGGTGCCGTTTACGTCCGACTATGGCGGCAATTGGAAGCTGATTACCTTTCGCAACAAGGTCGATGGCACCGACAGCTTCGTACTGCAGATGGGCCAGATCGATCCCGCTGAGCCGACGCTGGCGCGGGTTCACACCATCTCGATCCTCGACGATATGCTGGGCCAGCCCGGTCCCAAAAAGCGCACCCTGCAGCGAGCGATGGCCGAAATTGGCCGCCACGGCTCGGGGCTGATCGTCCTGCTGATCCGCCCGACCGAGGCCAGCGATGATACGGGTAGCGGGACAGCGCCTGACATGGACCTGCGGACTTACGGGATTGGCGCCCAGATCCTCGCCGATATGGGGGTTCACCAGATGATCCTGCTATCCAACGCCCATCGCAACGTCGTCGCAATCGAAGGCTACGGCCTCAACATTGTTGGCGAACGCGCCATTCCTGCGGAGTAGTTCCATGGCCAAGTTCCTGATTGTCGAAGCCCGGTTTTATGACCACCTCAACGATATGCTGATCGCCGGGGCAAAGGCCGCGCTGAAGGCTGCGGGGCACAAGTCCGAAGTGCTGACCGTGCCCGGCGCGCTTGAAATTCCCGGAGCGATCGCGCTGGCCGAACAATCGGGCGAGTACGATGGCTTCGTCGCAATCGGTGTGGTGATCCGGGGCGAAACCTATCACTTTGAAATCGTTGCTGGGGAAAGCGCGCGCGGGATCATGGCGCTGACCATGGACGGCATCCCAATCGGCAACGGTATTCTGACTGTCGAAGATGAAGCCCAGGCATTGGTTCGCGCCGATCCAGTGCAAAAGGACAAAGGCGGCGAAGCGGCCAAGGCGGCGATTGCTCTGCTCGCACTCAAGGAGAAGTTCGCATGACCTCGCATCCAGCAATCGCCGGAATTCCGCTTGTGCTGGGCGGCAACGTGTTTGGCTTTACCGCTGACCGCGACACCAGCTTTGCCGTGCTTGACGCGTTCTATGAATGCGGCGGGCGGATGATCGACACGGCGGATGTTTATTCAGCCTGGGTGCCGGGTCACAAAGGCGGCGAAAGCGAAACGGTGCTGGGGCAATGGTTCGCCGCCAGCGGCAGGCGCACCGAAATGCGGCTGCATACCAAAACCGGAATGCTGGGGGCTGCCGAACTTTACGAACCAGCCCGCATTCTGACTTCACTCGATGCTTCGCTCGATCGGCTGCAGACCGACTACGTCGATCTATACTATGCCCACCGCGATTATGAAGAGCTGCCGATGGGCGATATCGTTTCGGCCTTCAACGGCGCGGTTGGCACCGGCAAGGTCCGTTCGCTTGGCGCATCGAATTTCAGTGCCGAGCGGCTGACTGCAGCCTTGGTCGCAGCTGATGAGCAGAGCGCGATGCCATTCACCGTGCTGCAGAATGAATACAACCTCGTCTCGCGCGATGCCTATGGCGCTGAGCTTCAAACGCTGTGCACCGAACATGGGATCGCCATGCTGCCGTTCTACGGCCTCGCCAACGGGTTCCTG
>JANMHL010000231.1:0-3891 GCA_031375125.1 Novosphingobium sp.
GAAAAGGCGATGTGCGGGGTGTCGGGCCGGGTGACGCCGAGATAGCGTTCGTAAACGATCACGCCCTTGTGCAGCACGGCAATCGCATCGGTGAAATTGACGGCGAGCGATTCCTCCCAGGTCAATTCGCGGCTGTCGTCCATCGTGGTGAACCGGACCGCGTCCAGATCACCGCGTAGTGCCACTGGCAATTGCCAGACCGGCCCCGACCCGCGCCCGACCCGCGCGGTCGGCAGAAATTCGCGCATATGCGAATAGGCATAACGGTGCATCGGGAACCGCATGTGATCCGCCCTCGCCCAACTGAGCCGCTTGTCAGCTGGCGGCGGCAGGCCCTCCATCCAGCCCATCACGGTGGGGTCGGAAGTGTGGGCGTCCAGGATCTGTTCGGGCATTTGGCGGGTTCCTCTCGGATGCCAGCTTACCCATTCGGAAAGGTCGCGCCAGTTTTTGTTCACCCGAAGCACCGAAGATGTTGGCCTGAGCCGCAGGCTCACTCTTTGTGGATAGGCCGGGCCTGCCACGACTCTGCAATCTAAGAGCGGCTGCGCCGCAATCGCAACAGCTTCGGTGCTTCGGGTGAACCCCTTCAACTCAAACGGTCGCGGAAGTCCTCGTACCCAAACCGCTTCACGCATTCCAAAACGTCGCTCTCGCTGTCCCACAGCCAGATCGAGGGCAGCGGCACGCCGTTGAAGGTGGTGGTCTTGACCATCGAATAGTGCGCCTGATCGAGGAAGGCGAAGCGCTGGCCGACCTGCGGACCGCTGGCAAAGCGGTAGTCGCCGATTACATCGCCCGCGAGGCACGATGGCCCGCCAAGCCGCACTGCCTGCTCCCCCGCGAAGGCGGGGGCCTCAGGCCCCAGATCCCCGCCTTCGCGGGGAAGCGGCAACTCGCCCAGCATCGCTGGGCGATAAGGCGCTTCGATCACGTCGGGCATATGGCAAGTCGCCGAAATGTCGATGATCGCCACCGGAATTCCGTTGAGCCCGATATCGAGCACGGTGCCGACCAGAATCCCGGCATCGAGCGCCACTGCTTCGCCCGGCTCAAGATAGACCTCGGCCCCGGTATCTTCCTTCAGATCGAGCAGAAACTGGACCAGTTCATCACGCTGATAATCGGCGCGGGTGATGTGGTGCCCGCCGCCCAGATTGAGCCATTTGAATTCGCCAAAGAACGGCTCAAGGTAATCGAACGCGACATCCCAGGTCCGCCGCAACGGCTCAAAATCCTGCTCGCACAAGGTGTGCATATGCAGGCCGTCGATCAGGTCGATATGGTCCTGCGTCAGCTGGTCGATCGGAAACCCCAGCCGCGAATGCGGCGCGCACGGATCATACCGCGGCACTTCACCTTCGGGGTGCAAGGGATTGATGCGCAGGCCAATATCAAACGATTCGCCCCGCGCCCGCGCCGCCGCGATAATCGCGCTGCAGCGGATAATCTGCTGCGGCGAATTGAAGATCACATGGTCCGACAGCCGCAGGATTTCGTCTAAGTCTTCGGGCTTGTAAGCCGCGCAATAGGTCGCGATTTCCCCGTCATAAAACTCGCTCGCCAGTCGCGCTTCCCACAGGCCCGATGCGCAGACCCCGTCGAGGTATTCCCCGATAATCGGCGCGGTCGACCACATCGAAAACGCCTTGAGCGCTGACAACAGCTTGATCCCCGCCCGATCCCGCACATCGGCCAGGATCGCCAGATTCTCCCGCAGCCGCGCGGCATCAACCACGAAGCTGGGGCTATCGACGCGCTGGAGGTCAAATTGGGCAAAGGCGCCCGGATCGCCGGCTCTGGTTTCCATTAAAACGCCACCGGCCCATCCAGTTCCTTGACCTGCCACGGCAGCCCATGCGCGTTCAGCATTTCCATGAACGGGTCGGGATCGAGCTGCTCGATGTTGAACACGCCCTCACCATTCCACGCGCCGGTCAGCATCAGCGCCGCGCCGATCATTGCGGGGACGCCGGTGGTGTACGAAATCGCTTGGTTGCCGGTTTCGGCATAGGCCTCTTCATGGTCGCAGATCTGGTAGATGTAGAAGGTCTTGTCACCGCTGCCATCCATCGCTTCGCCGGTCGCGATATCGCCGATGTTGGTTTTGCCTGTGGTGGTCGCGCCCAGCGTTTCGGGCTTGGGCAAAACTGATGCCAGGAACTGCAGCGGCACGATTTCGCGCCCCTGATACATTACCGGTTTGATCCCGATCATGCCGACGTTTTTGAGCACGGTCAGGTGATTGATATAGGCGTCGCCAAAGGTCATCCAGAACCGCGCGCGTTCCAGTTCGGGGATGAACCTGGCCAGACTTTCCAGCTCTTCGTGGTACATCATGTACATATTCTTGGTGCCGACGGCCTCAAAGTCGAACTCGACCTTGTGTGACAGCGCCGGAGTTTCGATGAACTCGCCACCTTCCCAGTGCCGCGCCGCCGCGGTCACTTCGCGGATGTTGATTTCGGGGTTGAAGTTGGTGGCGAAAGCCTGCCCGTGATCGCCGCCGTTGCAATCAAGAATGTCGAGCTGGCGGATCGTCTTCAGCTGATGCTTCTTGAGCCACATCGCAAACACGCTGGTGACCCCGGGATCAAAGCCAGAGCCGAGCAGCGCCATCAGCCCGGCTTCCTTGAACCGGTCCTGATAGGCCCACTGCCATGAGTATTCGAACTTGGCCTGATCCTTTGGCTCATAATTCGCGGTGTCGAGGTAGTTGACCCCGGCAGCGAGGCAGGCGTCCATGATCGGGAGATCCTGATAGGGCAGCGCTAGATTGACCACCAGTTCGGGGCCGATCTGTTGGATCAACCGGGTCAGCGCGGGCACTTCCTCAGCGTCGATTTCATAGGTCGAGACATTCAGCCCGGTGCGTTCCAGCACCGACGCGGCGATCGCATCGCACTTCGTCTTGGTCCGACTGGCGAGGTGGATCTCGCTGAAAATCCCGGCGTTCATCGCCATTTTGTGCACGCAGACCGAGCTGACTCCGCCCGCACCGATCACCAGAACTTTGCTCACTGCTCGAATCTCCTTGCCGCAGACTGCCGCGCATATAGAATTGTTTCATGACCGCACAACAAATGCGCAGCCCGACTCCCGAAGGGATCGCCCTTGCCGCCGCCAAGATAGCTGATCTGCTGCCGAATACACCCCTGCTTGAGGCGGAGGTCAACGGCACTTTGGTGTGGTTCAAGGCGGAGAACCTGCAGCCGGTCGGCGCGTTCAAGATTCGCGGGGCCTGGCACCGGCTCACTGACCTATCAGACGAAGAACGCGCGCGCGGTGTGGTTGGCGTTTCCAGTGGCAACCATGCGCAGGGCGTTGCCTGGGCGGCGCAGCGGCTGGGGATCGCCGCGACCATCGTCATGCCCGCCGATGCCCCGCAAGTGAAACTGGACGCGACCCGCGCGCTGGGCGCCAATGTGGTGGTCTATGACCGGCCCGGCGGCGAAGACCGCGATGCGGTGGCGCAGCGGCTGGTCGATCAATCCGGCGCAACCTTGGTTCATGCCTTTGCTGATGCCTGGGTTATCGAAGGGCAAGGCACTACTGGGACCGAAATCACCGCACAACTGGCCGCGCGCGGACACGGCGCGCCGACCCGATTGATCTGCCCTTGCGGCGGTGGCGGGTTGACGGCGGGCCTTGCGCTGGCCTGCCCCGATGCCGAGATCGTGCCGGTTGAACCCGAGGGCTGGGATGACGTGCGGCTAAGCCTTGAGGCTGGCGAAATCATCGGCGTGCTCGATCCCAAGCACCCGACTGCCTGCGACGCGCTGCAAACCCCCGCGACCCGGCCGATCAACTTTGCAGTGCTGAAAGGCCGCGTTCCGCGCGGGCTGATGGTCACCGCGGCAGAGGTTCGCGCGGCGCAGCGCTGGGCGTTCA
>JANMHL010000234.1:0-5091 GCA_031375125.1 Novosphingobium sp.
ACCAAGGCCTGACCGGCCAATTCCAGAATGTCCATGCGACGCTGCTTTTTTTGTCCAGCGTTTGTCGGTTCCGCCGATTGTAAAGTCAAAGCAAACTTGTGCCCGATCGGCTACTGGGGCCGGGTCAGCACATCCTACCGCGACTTCCCGCTATCCCGGTCCAGCAGCAGCGAAAAAAGGATCGCAGAACACTCCCCATCGACCAACCCATCAATGATATGTGGCCGCCAACGGCGCTGAAACGCGCGCATTGCGGCGGCTTGGTCGGAGATGTCGTAGCCCCAGCGCTCCAGCCCCAGATAGAACGCGCCGTCGTTCTCGAACGGGCTGGGGGCGGTGACGCGCGGGGTTTTGAGGGCCAGCCGGTGCGCCGCCAGCAAGTCCCAGTCGAACAGTTCGCCCGGGTCTTCCTTGCGAGTTGGGGCGATGTCGGAATGGCCGACCACGTTGGCGCGGGGGATGTCGTGGCGCTGGACCATATCGGCCAGCAGCGGCAGCAGCGCTTCCATCTGCGCATCGGGAAACGGCTGGTAACCAAATTCGTGGCCTGGGTTGACCAGCTCAATGCCGATGCTGGCCGAGTTGATATCGGTGACGCCGCGCCAAAAGCTCTTCCCGGCGTGCCAGGCCCGGCGATCTTCGCGGACCAGCCGGTGGACCGCGCCGTCTTCCTCGATCAAGTAATGCGCCGAAACCCCGGCCTCGGGGCTGCACAGCCGCTCCAACGCTTCGTCGGCGCTTTGCATCCCGGTGTAATGCAGGACCACCATCGAGATCGGCAGGGCTCGTTCGTTCCAATTGGGCGACGGGGCCTCATAGTGGATCAGTTCGGTCATGGGCGGTGCATCATCCCGGCAACACCGCGCCCATCACCAGCGCGTCGTCGCTCAGAGCATATTGCAGCCCGCCGCCTTGGCCCGCAGCGAGCTGCTGGATCATGTGCGCAGGCGCCGTCCGGCTGGTCAGTTCGCCCGGATCGAGCACGCCGTCCAAGGCTTTGCCGACCACCGGATCGAACGCGATCTTGGGCCCGGCGGCGCGGACCACGATTTCGCTGGCCCCGTCGCGCAGTTCGGCCCCGATATCGAGCGTGCCGCCACGGATCAGCGCATCAATCGCGATGTGCGAGAGGTTGAGCAGCACTTTAACAGCCGGTTTGGGCAGGACCGCCACCCCCAAGTTCCAGTTGAGCGTGATCCGGCCATTGCCCGCAACCAGCGCGTCGATCAGCGCCTTGGGCTCTTCGACCGGCACTGTATCGCCAAAGCCGCCGGCCGCACCAAAGGCGAGCCGGAAAAACTTGAGCCTGTCAGCGCTGGTCCGGGCGCTCTGTTCGAGCAGCTCCATGCAGCGCTTACGCATTTCGGGGTCTTTCTCCTCGGCCAGCAGCTCAAGCCCGTTGTTGAGCGCGCCAACCGGGCTGAGCAGGTCATGGCACAGGCGCGAGCAAAGCAGGCTGGCAAGATCGATTGCGGTGTCGGTCATCAGGTTCCCTGTAATGGCTTGAACGCTTCCTTAGCGGTCCGCGACTCGGCTGGAAAGCGCTACGAATCGCTCTGCGCCATCGCGCCACAACAGCACGTTACCGGCGGCGATAATTGCCCAAATCCGACCTGCGCGTTCGGCCATGGCATTATCTTCGGCTGAAGGCTCGGCCCGGCCATTGGGGTGGGAGTGGTAATAGCCCAGCAGCTTGCGCCCACCTGCCCGCTCGGCACGGTGGGCGGCGATCAGCGTGGCGGGATCAATCTCAAAGTGCCGTTCGGGATCGGGGTGGACATTGGCGGCCGGCACCACGCGGTCGATCCGCGCGCCCTGCCCCAGCAGCAGCCCGCAACACTCTTGCGGATGCGCCCGTGTCGCTTCTTCCAGCAGTGTGGCCAATGCGCCACTTGTCAGTTCGATCTCCATCCCCAACTAGCTAGCAATGAATACGGGGGAATCCACCATTACCGGCACGACCGGTTCGGACGGCGAGCGGCTCGACAAGGCGCTCAGCACGGCCAGCGGCCTGTCGCGTGAGCGGGTCAAGGCGCTGATGGGCGAAGGCCGGGTCAGTCTGGCCGGAAAAGTCGTCAGCCAGGCCAGCCATAAACCGTCCGCCGGAACCCCGTTTGAAATCCGGGTTCCCGCTGCGATCCCGGCCGAAGCCATTGCGCAGGATATCCCGCTGAACGTCGTTTACGAGGACGATTTTCTGATCGTGATCGACAAACCCGCCGGGCTGGTCGTCCACCCCGCTGCCGGGAATTATGACGGCACATTGGTCAACGCTCTGCTGCACCATTGCCGCGGGCAATTGTCCGGGATCGGCGGGGTCGCCCGGCCGGGGATTGTCCACCGGATCGACAAAGACACATCGGGACTGATGGTGGTGGCCAAGACCGACAAGGCGCACGAAGGGCTCGCCGCGCAGTTCGCCGATCACTCGATTGAGCGGGCTTATCTGGCAATCGTGATCGGCCGGCCCAATCCGCTGTCGGGCACGGTCCGCGGCAACATTGGGCGTTCGGCGACCAACCGCAAGAAAATGGCGCTGGTCGAGGACGAGCGCGGCAAGCACGCGGTTACGCACTACAAGACGCTTGAAGCCTTTGACGGTGCCAGCCTGATTGAATGTCGGCTGGAAACCGGGCGAACCCACCAGGTCCGCGTTCACCTTGCGGCAAGTGGTCATGCGTTATTGGGCGATCCAGTTTATGGACGCACCCACCAACGCCATCATGCGCTGCTCATCCAGCTTCACTTCAACCGGCAGGCGCTGCACGCTGCAGTGCTGGGCTTTATCCACCCTGTTACGGGGGCAGCGGTTCGCTTTGAGAGCACGCTGCCTGCCGATATGGCGGGGCTGTTAGTCGAATTGGGGAACAAAAGCTGATCTATTGTGGTATAACACTTCTCTGTGTGGCCTGTCCGCCGCAGACGCCTAAAAAGGGTCTGAATAGGATGGGTCGACGATGAAAGGACGAGTGAACAAGATGTCCGAAGTCAAACGTAAGCTGCCAGCAACCGGTGGTACTGCCATGCCCGCGCTCGGGCCGGAGCAGAGCCTCAACCGCTATCTGGCCGAAATCAAGAAATTCCCGGTGTTGACTGCCGAGCAGGAATATATGCTCGCCAAGCGCTATGCCGAACATCAGGATCCCGAAGCGGCCAAGCAGCTGGTCACCAGCCACCTGCGGCTCGTCGCCAAGATCGCGATGGGTTACCGCGGCTATGGCCTGCCGGTTTCCGAACTGATTTCCGAAGGCAACATCGGCCTAATGCAAGGCGTCAAGAAGTTTGAGCCAGATCGCGGTTTCCGCCTGGCGACTTATGCGATGTGGTGGATCAAAGCCTCGATGCAGGAATTTATCCTGCGCAGCTGGTCGCTGGTCAAGATGGGCACCACGGCGGCGCAGAAGAAGCTGTTCTTCAACCTGCGGCGGATGAAAAAGAACCTCGACGCTTATGAGGATTCTGATCTGCACCCCGATCAGGTGACCAAGATTGCGACCGATCTGGGCGTGTCGGAAACCGAAGTCGTCAACATGAACCGCCGGATGATGATGGGCGGCGATGCCAGCCTCAACGTCTCGTTCAACGACGAAGGCGAAGGCCAGTGGCAGGACTTGCTCGAGGACAACGGTCCGCTGCAGGATCAGATCGTCGAAGAAGCGCAGGAAGCGCGCAACCGCCATTCATTGTTGATCGACGCGTTGGACAGCCTGAACGAGCGTGAACGCCATATCCTGACCCAGCGGCGGCTGACCGACGATCCGCAAACGCTGGAGGAATTGAGCCAGGAATACGGCGTCAGCCGCGAACGGGTCCGCCAGATTGAGGTTCGCGCGTTTGAGAAACTGCAGAAGGCGATGCTGCGGATTGCGGGCGAAAAACGCTTGCTGGTCGCCGCCTGACCCGCCGAAAAACCAGTCCGGCCCGGCCAAGGCCGGACCGGACTGTGCCTTTCACGCCACGGCCCTGTGGCAATGGCTGTTTTTATTGGGCATTTTCCCCGAATTTTCTCGAAAATGTCAAAGAAATGCCGCAGTTGAGGCGGTAGGCTCGATTCGAGGGCGCGCAGGCGCTGCCCGTTCGTTTGTCCGCCAACTGTTCAACGCCGCAACTGGCGGCAAAGAGAGGCATTTTATGCGCAAACTACTTTTGGGGGCCATTCTGGCTTCAACTACACTGGCCACCCCGGCCCTGGCCCGCGACGATTCGTGGTACGTTGAAATCGATGGCGGAGTTGTGTTCGTCGACGATATGCACTTCGTGCTCAAGAACGACAGCAATGTGTTCCAGCGCCCAGCCGGCACCGAAGTGGCCGATGTGCGGACCAAGACCGGTTACGATATCGGCACGATGGTCGGCTATGATTTCGGCAGCTTCCGCCTCGAAGGCGAAGTCAGCTATCGCCGCGCCGAAGTGCAGCAGATCAATTCCAATCTTGGTCGGACCGGCGTTCAGCCGGTCACGTTCCCGTTCGGCAAAGTCAGCTCGTTCAGCGGAATGCTGAACGGCTTCGTTGAAACTGGCGCCGATGATGGCTTGCAGCTGTATGCCGGTGGCGGGGTTGGCTATGGCCGGGTCAAGGTTCAGGCCTCGGGCCGCACCTCGCCGAACCACCTTATCAGGATTGATGGCAAGGACGATGGCTTTGCCTGGCAATTGCTGGCCGGTGCGCGCGTATCCGTCACCGATAATATCGACCTGGGCCTGAAGTACCGCTTCTTCAATCAGGCCAATGTTGAGATGCCTCAGTACCTGACCTATTCGGGTGGCACCACGCCGGTCACGACCAGCGACACCGTTAGCACCCGCTGGCGGAGCCATTCGGTGCTGGCCACACTGGGCTATAACTTCGGCGGGCGCCCTGCCGCGCCGGTTGTAGTAGAAAGCTATCCCGCACCGCCGCCACCGCCGCCCGCTCCGGTTGAAACACCGCCGCCGCCTGCGCCGGTGTGCGAAAAGGGTCCGTACATCGTGTTCTTCGACTGGGATAAGTCGGACATCACGCCGGAAGCCGCTTCGATCTTGGATTCTGCTGCAGCTGCTTATGGCAACTGCGCCAACGTCCCGGTCATGCTGGCTGGTTACGCTGACCGT
>JANMHL010000129.1:0-4049 GCA_031375125.1 Novosphingobium sp.
GGCCTGCTGGCCGGAACGGCGGCGATGCTGACAATCAAGACAGTTCTCTATGCCCCGGTCTTTGCCGCGATTGCCTGGTTGCGCTGGAACGAGGGCGGACGCAGCGTGCGCAGCATCGCACAGTTGGTCGCAGTCGGCCTGACCAGTCTCGGCGCGTTTGCGGCGATCTATGGCCTCCATGCCGCCTCACTGGCGGGCAATGCCGGTGGGCAGGCCAAGACCATGCTCGGCTGGGCCGGGGGTGAGATGTTTCATTTTGGTCTGCAGCCCTATTGGCGCCACCACCTGAAGGGCGCGGCGATGGCGCCGCTGCTGACGCTGCTGCTGCTGGCGATGCCTTGGCTGATCGGTCGCAGCACCCGGACGCGGTCAGAGAAGATCGTTCTGGCCGGGCTGCTCTCGCCGCTGGCGACGTTGTTGTTCTATCACAACACCGCGCCCTATTTCTTCGTGTTCATGCTCGCCCCGGTCTGCGCCGCGTTGGCAGTGGGCTTTGACTGGGCCCTGAGGCGCTATTCCCAAGCCGTGCTGGCGGGAGTGCTTGGCGTTTTTTCGCTGGCAGTCTGGGCGATGGAGCCGCCGAGCCCCTTGGCCAAACAACGCCAGGTTCTGGCCGCTGCCGACACGCTGTTCCCCGATCACCCCGCCTATTTCGATAGCTGCGCGATGCTTGGTTCGTTTCCCAAGGCCAATGCCTTTCTAACCCCGCTGGGGCTGTCGCTGTATCGCCAGGGCATTCACCCGGCGATGGCCGATACAATGGCCCGCCAAGTGGTTCCGCTGGTCGTCAGCACCGATCCGCTGTTCGACCGCGCGCTCACCACGCGCGCGCCGGTGCCCGAATTGCTCGACCGCGATCTCACGGCATTGCGCGAAGGCTATGTCCAGCTGTGGGGGCCGTTCTGGGTTGCGGGGCGGAGCTTTACCGCACCGGCTGATTTCACTCTGCGGGTGCCGGGGCTTTACAGGGTTGAGGGCGCTGCGTTGCGGATTGATGGCCAGCTGATTCAGCCGGGCGGCGTGATCGAACTTGCCCGCGGGATGCACCGGGCCGAACCATCGGGGCAGGCCCGGATTATCTGGTCCAAAGTCAAAGCCCTACCGCCAGAACCAGCTCCTACGGCGCCGTGGTTCAATGACTTCTAGAGCGGAATGCGGCGCTCAATCCGAACAGCAGATCGCCCACAATCGAGCTGACCCGCAAGGCTAAAACCGCCGCCAACAACGGCGCTGCAGCGATGCTTGGTCCAGCCAGCGCCAGCAGTGCGGCCTCACGCACCCCGATCCCGCCGGGCGCGACTGGTACGACGAACCCGGCCAGCCAAGCCAGCAGGAACAACGCCGCGAACAGCGCGATCCCCGCGCCGCTAGGGAGCAAGACTGCGCCGACAATCGCGGCAGCAGCGGCAAACCCGGCGAAAGCGATGAACTGATAGCCATAGGCCCGTTGCAGCGGACCTCGGCCCACTACGGCCAAGCTGCCCAGCCCCGCACCGATCAGCCCGGCCAGCACCGGCTGCACGCTGGCAGCGGCGCAGCAGATCGCGACACTGAGGCTGGCGGCGAAGTGCAGCGCCACTTCCTTCAGGCTCGCCCCGGCCAACTGGCGTTGCGGCAGGCCTGCGCCCGATCCCTCGATCTGGCGGCTGAGATATTGGAACACCGATCCGGGCAAGTACTTGAGCAACACCCCCCGGCCATAGATCGCTCGGGCTTGTCGGGCGCTTAGCTGCCCGGCTGGATCGGCCAAGGCCGCCCAGCCGCGCGCCAAAGCCGCGTCAGCGGCGGCAAACAGGCCAGTAGCGGCCAGCATCGCGCCCGCGAGAGCCCAGTTGGCTTGGTCAGTCAATTGCCCCAGATCGAGCCGCCACAACCGCTCACCAATGAACCCAAGGCTGAGCGCCAGCGCGCCCGCCCCGCCCCATTGGATCAGGCGGCGCAGCCCCGGCCGCTGAGCCAGCAGCGGCGCAGCGGTAACGGAGTTGGCCGTTTCAGCCATGCAGGATGCTGCTGGCATCGGGATAGGGCACGCAATAGGACCGGCCGTAATTCCAGTCTTCGCTGAGGCCGCATCCAGCAATCGCAGCGCGGTAACGGCGGCGGGCTGAATCGTCGAACAGCACAATTCCGCCCGGCTTCAGGAACGGGATCGCCTGCGCCAGACATTCCGTCCGGCGGCGGCCATCAACCACGATCAGATCAAACGCCCCGCCCGCCTCGGCAATCGCGCCGATGTAACCTGCACCTTCAAGCGCACGGTGCCACAGCGTAACGTTGCGGTGATCGGCAATCATGGACCCCAGCGCGCCGTGCCAGCCGGCGTGATGCTCAACACTGATCACTTCGCCAGCGCGGCGGGCGAGCCAGGCGGTGCTGGCACCGGCGCCATATTCAAACACCCGCGCACCGGGGCGCGCGGCCAGGAAGCGGTCAACTTTGCCGGTCGCGGCGACATTCCACCACGGACAATCAAGCGCAATCATCCGCTTTGGTTGATGGATCGCCAGCAGCGAAGCGAGCCAGCGCCGCGTGCTGTCCGGCGCAGCATCCTTGGCCCGCGCGGCATAGGCCTCTAGCGGGGCCAATCCGGCAAGGGTCTGAACGCCGGTCGAATAAAGCTGTTTTGCTGCCTGCATGATATCTGATCCCGCGTTCTCTTACCCGTCGGGCTACTGCTGCGCTGTTAATATCCGGCTAACGATAACCCGCAAGGTCTCGGTCATTCCTGCCGATCCGGGTTTGCTGACCGGCATTAGGAAATAATCAAAGTTTCCGGCTTATTCACCATTTCGGTAAGCCCACTGGTATCCATCCCAAGGGCATGTTGACGGACAATTCCGGGGGATTTTGGCACGATGAGCGCTTTTGGCCGACGCAATGGAGCAAATGGCATGGCCCCCGGGGCCCGTCCGCAATTTGGCGTAGCCCGCCCGATGAAAGGCGGAGCCGAGTCTGGAAAGAGCGGTCCGCAATCATTTGGCGGTGACCAATTTCCGCCACTTCCCGGTGAAGAAGCCGGTCCGCTGCCCCCGTTGGATGGCGGACCCGGCGGCCTGAAAGCCGATGCGATGACCCGTCTGGCCGACCGTGTTAACGGTGTGGCCGAGGGCAATTATCAAGCCGAAGGGTTTGAAGCATCAGTCCACAAGATCAAGGAACAGGTGCTCCCGCGCCTGCTCGAACGGGTCGATCCCGAGGCGGCGGCGACGCTGACCAAGGACGAGCTGTCCGAAGAATTCCGCCCGATCATCCTCGAAGTGCTGGCCGAACTGAAAGTTACGCTGAACCGCCGCGAACAGTTTGCGCTGGAAAAGGTGCTGATCGACGAGCTGCTAGGCTTTGGCCCGCTGGAAGAACTGCTCAGCGATCCGGACGTGTCGGACATCATGGTCAACGGCCCCGATCAGACCTATATCGAAAAAAAGGGCAAGCTAACCATTGCCCCGATCCGGTTCCGCGATGAGGCGCATCTGTTCCAGATTGCCCAGCGGATCGTCAACCAGGTCGGCCGCCGCGTCGATCAGACCACCCCGCTGTGCGACGCCCGTCTGAAGGACGGCAGCCGCGTTAACGTGATCGTGCCGCCGCTGTCGCTGCGCGGCACCGCGATTTCGATTCGTAAGTTTTCCGAAAAGCCGATCACCATCGATATGCTGAAAGACTTTGGCTCGATGAATGACAAGATGGCCACCGCGCTGAAAATCGCCGGGGCTTGCCGGATGAACATCGTCATTTCGGGCGGTACCGGTTCGGGCAAAACCACCATGCTCAACGCCATGTCGAAGATGATCGACCCGGGCGAGCGCGTGTTGACGATCGAGGATGCCGCCGAACTGCGCCTGCAGCAGCCGCACTGGTTGCCGCTGGAAACCCGCCCGCCTAACCTCGAAGGACAAGGCGCGATCACTATCGGCGATCTGGTCAAGAACGCCCTGCGTATGCGGCCTGACCGGATCATCCTGGGCGAAATTCGCGGGGCCGAGTGCTTCGATTTGCTCGCCGCGATGAACACCGGCCACGATGGTTCGATGTGTACGCTTCACGCCAAC
>JANMHL010000290.1:0-6068 GCA_031375125.1 Novosphingobium sp.
GCCGCATTTCCCAACCCCGCTCAGGCTGAGCCTGTCGAAGCCCCTTGCCCTTACCCCTGCGCCAAATCCATCTGCTGCGCACAAATTTCGTGGAACCGGCGGATCCCGCCTTCGAGCGTACCGAGCGTGATCTCGGAAACTGCCCCGCTTTCCAGCCCTTGCTGGCCGAGCGCGGCGGCGCGGAAGTCTTCGCCCCCGAATACCCCGCCGTCGAGCAGCTTCCAGCTGCGTTCCCAGTGATCGCGCGCCTTGTCGGTCTGCGGGGCCTCAGGGATCAGCATGAAATCCTCAACCAGCGTGCGGTTATGCGCCTGCGGCCACAGCGTCATGACGTTGATATAATCGGGGCTGATGACCAGCACCGTTGCCGGGAACAGCAGATAGGCGAAAGTCCCGATCCGGCGCAGCATAGCCATATCGGTCAGGTCGGCGCCGTCCAGCTCTGCCGCGCGGCCAACAAAGCTGCGCTGGTGCGGGCCGATCTGATCGCCGCTGGTTACCCCGTCCTTGAAAAACGGGCCGATGGTGGCGGCGTGAAGCCGGGTGACGTGATAGCTTTCCAGAAACGCGTCCATGATCAGCTTCCAGTTGGACGCGACATCGTGGGTGGCCCGCGCAAACAGGTGCAGGTCGCGCAGTGCAAAGGCGTCAAAGTCTTCGCCCAGGGTTCGCACGTCGCCAAACTCGCCCGCGCCCGTTGGCGAATACCAGATCAACCCGCCAGCCTCGCAGCTATCAAGCTCGATCAGGCCGTGCTGGGCTTTGTCCAACCCCGGAAAGGTATCGGGCCGGGGCAGGGCCAGCAGGCGTCCATCGGTGGCATAGGTCCAGGCGTGGTAGGGGCAAGTCAGCCGCTTGCCGCACTGCACATCGCTGCCCTCAACCAGCCGGGTGGCGCGGTGGCGGCAGACGTTGAGGAAGACGTGGGCGCGGCCATCGCCATCGCGGGTAATCAGCAGCGGCCGCCCGGTGGCATCGTGCGGCACCGCCATGTTGGGATCGGGGATCAGCGCCGAAGGGCACAGCGCTTGCGGCGCCCGACCAAACATCAGCGCCTTCTCTCGCTCCCAATGCGCCGGATCGGTATAGACCGCGACGGGAACCGTGCTGATGCCATGCGCAGTGCGGGTGCAGCCATCGGCGATCTGCTGGGCCAGCGCGAGTTGACCTGCGGTAGGCGCAGCGCCCGGAAGCGTTGAAGTTCTCTCCATAGGACTAGCCATAACGCAATTCTCCGCTAGGTTCGCGCCCAAAGTTACAAGCGGGGAGCGCGCAATGTCGGTCGATCTGATCCGGTTTCTCATTTTTGCGGGTGTCCTGCTGGCGCTGGTTCTGTTCGCGATGACCAGCAAGACCTTTCGCCCCTACATTCGCAAGGCCCCGCTGGTGGCTTTCCTGCTAGGCGTTTCAAGCGGTTTTCCATTGACGCTGCTGATTGCGACCATGACCTTTTGGCTCGCCAAGGTTGGGATCGACACCGCAACCATCGGTTTCGCAGTCGCGCTTGGAATTCCCTATACGCTCAAATTCCTGTGGGCGCCGCTGGTCGATAAGCTGCACCTGCCATTTCTGACCAAGGCGCTTGGGCAACGGCGCAGTTGGTTGTTTGTAATTCAGGCATTGTTGTTTGTGGCCGTTTGGCAATTGGGGGCAAGCAATCCGCTGCCAGGACAAATGAGCCAGTTCGCGATCTGGGCTTTGGTGACCGCGTTCCTTTCGGCCACGCAAGACATTGTGATCGACGCTTACCGGATCGAAATCCTTAGCGAAGATGAGTTTGCCCACGGCACCGCGACCAACCAGTTTGGCTATCGCACCGGCAATCTGATTGCGGGCGCGGGCACGATCTACTTCGCTTCTGCCGAGGGGCTGGGGCTGGGCTGGGCAACCGCCTATGGCCTGACCGCATTCTGCATCGTGCCCGCCATTCTTGGCGCACTGTGGATCGGTCCCGGCACTTTTGTCGATCGGTTTGCCCATGCTTCGGGAATGAAAACCAGTCAGTTCCTAACCGAAGCTGTAGTCAATCCCTTCCGCGAATTTCTGACCCGCCACGGCGCGTTCCTGATCCTGGCTTTCGTTCTGGTTTACAAGGTGGGCGATGCGATGGGCCAGGCGATGCTTGGCCCGATGATCGTTGATCTGGGTTTTGCCGACCTCGATTACATTTCGGCCAACAAGCTGTGGGGTTTTGGCGCGCTGATCGTCGGTTCGGCCTTGGGTGCACCGTTTATCCTGTGGTTGGGGATGGGCCGGGCGCTGCTGATTTCTGGATTGCTGATGATGCTGTCCAACATCATGTTCATGGTGCTGGCCGCGACCGGCAACAATTACTGGATGCTGGTTGCGGCGATTGGCACCGAAAATTTGACCAGCGGCATCGGCCTGACCGTGTTTACCACTTACCTCTCTGGCCTATCGAACATCGCCTATACGGCGACCCAGTTTGCGCTGCTCTCGTCCTTTGCCGGGGTTGGGCGAACCTTCATGGCCGGGCCTGCCGGCATCATTGCAGCAAAGGTCGGCTGGGTGTGGTTTTGGGGCTTTACTGTGGTCGCGGCGATCCCCGGCATGGTCTTGCTGTGGGTGCTGTGGAGCAAAGGCTACGTCGTTCAAGGCATCCGCCAGAGCGGCGAACTGGATGAACGCAAGCTGCGTGAACCGATCAGTGCGGTCCAGATATTCGGGTTTGCGCTGGTGGTCGGCGGGCTGGTCGGCCTGTTGATTTCGCAGCCACTCAAATGGGCAGGCTCGACCACTTGGACGTGCGCAGCAGTGCTGGTGCTGGGCGGACTGATTGCCTGGCTGGGAAAACCGAGGGCAGCCGCTAATCCGGACATTCCCGGTTGAGCCGCAAGACCGCTCTGGCAAGATCGGGCGACCCGGCGATCAGCACGCCGCCTTTGGCCGACCAAGGATGACGGGCTGAGCAAAGGCAATCGACGCTTTCCTACACAGGCTGAAAGTGGCAGCGACTAATGGGTCCGCCCAAACCGCTCCGACCGCAACAATTGGCGATTGATTGCAATTAAGCATTTGATGTATATATATAATACATGATTCTCACGCAGCTTTGTGGGCCATTGAAGTCGCGGTTTTGCATGATCTTAGCCGCTTTTGACCCGGGTTAGACCGGTTTGTGCAGCACTTGTGCAGCCTGATCAGGACCGGCGGCTAATCCGGAAATTCCCGGTTGAGCCGCAGCACTTCGCCCGCAAGGTAGAGCGACCCGGCGATCAGCACGTCACCGCCGGACGGGAGCGCGCTGAGCGCGGCTGCAACATCGCCGAACGCGCGCACTGGCTGATCGGCGTGGGGGGCGATGTCCTCTGGCCGGTGCGCCTCATGCCCCGGCGCCGGAACGACCGAAAGGCTGAGCAGCTGGCCGCGCAACGGCGCGACGATCGCGGCGGGGTCTTTGTTGGCCAGCATTCCGGTGATGAGGTGGAGCGGCGAGGCTCCCGCAAAAAACCGCGCAATCGCAAGCCCCGCGTCAACATTGTGGCCACCATCAAGCCACACCCGCCGCCCCGGCACCAGCGCAGTCAACGGGCCTTCGCCCAGCAGTTGCAGGCGTGCCGGCCAGTGCGCAGCACGGATGCCTAGCGCCATGGCTTCGGGTGAAACAGTGACCAGTGTCTGGTGCCGCAGCATCGCCACAGCCAGCGCGGCGTTATCGGCCTGATGCGTTCCGGCCAGCGTGGGCAGCGGCAGGATCAGTTCGCCAAACCGGTCGCGATACTGAATGGTTTCGCCGATCTCCGCCGACCAATCGAGATCGCGGATAAAGGTCCGCGCCCCCGCAATCATCGCCTGTGTGATTACTGTCTTGGTGACGTCAGCCGGATAGGCCTGTGTCACCAGCGGCACTCCGGGGCGGGCGATCCCGGCCTTTTCAAATGCAATTCGGCACAGCGGGTCGTCGGGCACGCCGTCTTCGGGGACCAGCAGGAATTCCTTGTGGTCGATCCCCAGCGTGGCGATCCCGCAGGCGGCTTGGCCGTCCAATACATTGGTCGCATCGAGCCGCCCGCCAAGGCCAACCTCGATAATGCAAACGTCGGCTGGAATGCGGTTGAACGCGAGGAAATAGGCGGCGGCGGTAACCTCGAAAAAGCTGGGGTTCAGGTCTTCGCCCAGGTCCAGCACTTCCTTCAGCAGGCCCGCTAGCAGATCATCCTCGATCAGCTTTCCGGCCACCCGAATGCGCTCATTATAACGCACCAGATGCGGCTTGGTCGCGGCGTGGACGGTCAGCCCTTCGGCCTCCAGCATTGCGCGCAGATAGGCGCAGGTGCTGCCTTTGCCGTTGGTGCCCGCGACGTGGAACACCGGCGGCAGGGCATGCTGCGGGTTGCCGAGCCGGGCCAGCAGTTCGTGCATCACCTCCAGCCCGAACCGTCCGGTCGGTAGGCTCAGCGCGCCGAGCCGGGTCAGCTGCGCTTGGACGCCGGGATGGGTAGAGGTGGCGAAGTCTCTCACGCGGGTTAAGCAGCTTTGGCCGCGCCCAGATAGCCCAGCACTGTCGCCAGCGTCGCCTTCAGATCGCGGCGGTGGACCACCATATCGACCATGCCGTGCTCGTGCAGATATTCGGCGCGCTGGAACCCTTCGGGCAGTTTTTCGCGGATCGTGTCCTGAATAACGCGCTGTCCGGCAAAGCCGATCAGGCACTCCGGCTCGGCGATATGGACATCGCCCAGCATGGCATAGCTGGCGGTGACGCCGCCGGTGGTCGGATCGGTCAGCACCACGATATAGGGCAGGCCCGCGCGGCCCAATCGCTGGATCGCGACGGTGGTCTTGGGCATCTGCATTAAGCTGAGGATACCCTCCTGCATCCGCGCGCCGCCTGCAGCCGTGCAGATCACATAAGCGCAGCCTTCCTTGATCGCTCGGTTCGCCCCGGTAACAAACGCCGCGCCAACTGCCATGCCCATTGAACCACCCATGAAGGCAAAGTCCTGCACGCCCAGCACGAGCTTGAGGCCATCGACCGCACCTAGCGCATTGGTCAGCGCATCGGGGTGCGGGTTGGCCGCGCGGGCCGCTTTCAAGCGGTCCGGGTATTTCTTGGAATCGCGAAACTTCAGCGGGTCTTCCTTGACCTTGGGCGAATCCAGAACCGTGAAGCCTTCATCCAGCAACTGCGCAAACCGCGCATCGGCGCCGATCCGGCCATGATGGTCACAGCGCGGGCAAACCGATTGGTTTTCCTCGTATTCCTTGGTGAACAGCATTTCCTTGCAACTGGGGCAGCGCGTCCACAGGTTGTCGGGGGTGTCGCGCTTGTCCTTGAAGGGCAGCGCTTTGCGAACACGGTCAATCCAGCTCATGCTGGGGTCTTAGCCTACCACTTCGGGCATTGCGAGTGGGAACAAGAAATGGTTCGCGCAGAGATCGCAGAGAACGCAAAGAGGTGGCGCAATCCGCGAAGCGGTTCAGGCGTTCGAGCAATGCCCTAATCGATACGCCAATTGAAAATGCGGCTTTGCCGCAAGCGCATTTCCTCTGCGTCCTTTGCGATCTCTGCGCGAACCTTTTTACCGGGACGAATGCACCGCATCCGCCAGCGCGCGCGTCAGTTCGCGGACTGGACCGGCGGCATTCGCGCCATGTTGCGCGATCAGATCGACCAAGGCTGAGCCGACCACCACGCCGTCCGCCACGCGTGCAATCGCCGCCGCCTGTTCCGGCGTGCGCACGCCGAAGCCGACTGCGACGGGAATTTTTGCGTGCTGCTTGATCCGGGCAACCGCCTCGTCGATGCTGGTCTGCGCGGCCCGCTGCATTCCGGTGATCCCGGCGACCGAGACGTAATAGAGGAACCCGGACGAGCCTTCGAGCACCGCCGGCAGCCGCGCAGCATCCGTAGTCGGCGTGGCCAGCCGGATCAGCGAAACGCCAGCGGCGCGCAGGGCGGGGCCAAGCTCAGGGTCTTCCTCGGGCGGGATATCGACGCAGATCACACCATCGACCCCGGCCTGTTGGCACTGGTCCGCGAACCATTCCGGCCCACGCGTGATCATCGGGTTGGCATAGCCCATCAGCACCAGCGGCACATCGGG
>JANMHL010000300.1:0-2433 GCA_031375125.1 Novosphingobium sp.
TTCGTTCGTCAAGAAGTCGGCCGGCGCGCTAAAGCTCAACAACTTCCCGCTCGCCTTGACCCACCATATCGCCCCCGACCTGACGATCACCGGCGATCCCACCGACCACCCGCTGGCCGCCGATGCCCGTGAAAGCGGCGATGGCAAGCGCAAGGCCCGGCTCAAACTGGCCGCTGCGCTGCTCGGCGTCGGGCTCGACGAACTGGTCCGCCGCGATGATCGCCGCCGCGCGCTGCGGGTGCGGCTGGTGGTCGGCGGGTCGCTGGCCTTGGCCTTGGCGATGAGCGCGCTGGCCCTGGCAGCCGTGCGGGCACGGGACGAGGCGGATTTCCAGCGGGCCGAATCCGATGGGCTGGTTGAATTCATGCTGACCGATTTGCGGGATAAACTGGAGCCGGTGGGCCGGCTCGATGCGCTCGACGTGGTCGGCCAGCGCGCGCTCAAATACTATGCCGGGCAAAAGGCCAGCAAGCTCGACGCCGATGCACTGGGCCGCCGCGCCCGCGCGCTGCATCTGGTCGGGGAGGTTGCCAACATCCGCGGTGATAGCGTGGCCGCGTTGACCGCCTTCCGCCAGGCCGCCGCGACCACCGCCGAGCAATTGGCGCGCGATCCGAATAATCCGCAGCGCATTTTCGATCATGCGCAGTCAGTGTTCTGGGTTGGGCAGGTTGCGAATGAGCGCGGCGAGGCCAAGGAAGCGGAAGCGCAGTGGGGCGAATACAAGCGGCTGGCGGACCGGTTGGTGGCGATTGATCCGAAAAAGCCCGAATGGCAGATGGAGGTTTCCTACGCCCAGACCAATCTCGGCACACTATATTTCAATCAGGCGCGCTTTGCTGAGGCAGATCGGGCTTTTGCCGACGCGCTGCGGGTGGTCGAAGCCGTCGCAGCAGGCGAACAGTTTGATGCCGCGCGGCAAATCGAAGTCGGAATGGCGCTCGACTGGTTGGGCAAGGCCCGTGCGAGACTAAACCTGACGCGCGATGCAATCGCTTCGCACCGGCGCGAAATCGGCATCTACCAGGCTGTGCTCTCACGCGATGCCGGAAACACCAGCGCGCTGTTCAACCAAGCTCTTGCCTGGCAACACATTGCCCAATTGGAGGAAATCGACAACCACCTTGACGTTGCAGAGGCTGCCATCGGATATTCGATCGTTGCTTTCGCCAAACTCCGCAAGCTCGAGCCGGGGAATACCGATTGGCAGGAAAACGAACTGCGAGCCTGGAACTCAAAGGCCGATATCCTGTTCTTTCGCGGTGATCTAGCTGCGGCCAACCGCGCGCAAAAGGTGGCAGAGGCGCTGCTTGCCAGCTTGATGGCCGAGGATCCCAGAAATTTCGTCTGGTCAGGTGAGCTGCGCTCGCTGACCGATCTTTACGGCGGCCGGTTGGCTCTTGCCGCAGGGCACGCCCAACAGGCGCTGGCTCTGGCTCGGGGCATCGCGAAGCGCGGCGAAACAGCATCTACGGCGCGGTCTGGCGAAATGTCGAGAGTGCTCTGGGCAGCGGCAATCCTCGAAGGCGATGCCTTGGTTCAACTTCATGATGCGGCCCGCGCGCGCGAAGTTTGGATGAAAGCCGCGAACGCGCTGGTGCAAACCAGAGACAATCAGGATTTGAGGCTTCTGCGCCTGCGATATCTGCTGGCGCGGCGGCTTGGAGACCGCGCGCAGGTGCAGCTGCTTCAGACCGAACTCGACAGGCGGGGCTACCGCCACCCCGCCTATCTGCAAGCCCGTTCGTCTTGATCGATCAGCCTTATTCAGCTTCACATTCGTCTTCGTCGATCGGGTTGGATCCGGTACCCTTGGTTCCAGAAGTCGGATCGAGCGTGATGAAGTAGCCGCCCGTCGGCAATTCCACGATCATGCCCAGGCCCCAGGCGTAGGGCAGGTCGTCGCCCGGCAGCGGGCCGCCGAGCAGCTGCGCGGTGCGATTGTCCTGAATCCGCACCAGGTTGTCGCTCACCCGGGTCGCACTGACGTTTGCGGGATATGTCTGCGCGCCGCCGCAGTTGGCCATGAACCAGCAATAGCCGGGGTTGATCGGACCTTCGTTGGCCTGGGCGAACCGCGCGTGGACCGGCCTTCCGTTATAATCGGTCATATGGTCGTCGAGCGTTATCTGGATGCGCACGTTGTCCGACCACTGCGTGTTACGCGGCATTTGCTGGAGGTTGATATCGCCGTTCGGTGCGACCCGGTTGCCGTTGCCCAATCCGGTCTGGCCGGTTTGCTGCCAAACAACATTTGCGAACAGATTGTTGGGGTTGATCCAATTCGACGTCACGCCGACTTTGATGTTGAGAATGCGATCTGCCATGTCATTGCTCCATCCCCCGGCGCAAGCATAGGCCGCTAGCCGGCAAGGGGAATCCCCGGCGCGGCGGCCACTTTTGACAGACCCAGATGACAATGCGCAGGCCTCC
>JANMHL010000306.1:0-5413 GCA_031375125.1 Novosphingobium sp.
ACCAACTGCGGCCAGATCAAAACCGGCAGCCTCGCCCGGTCTGACCGGCTCGCCAAGTACAATCAGCTGATCCGGATCGAGGAAGAACTGGGTGACGCGGCGCACTATGCCGGGGCCGGGGCATTCAGTCGGCTGGGCTGATCCAGCGGGCAGCAGTCTGGCAATAATGCCGTTGCACGACGCTGAAATCCCGGCATAGTCCTCCCAAGGTCGCGCCTGGGGGTATAAATGCCAACCGACGCCGTGATGACCGCACGCCGCAATCGGGGTGACCGGTTCCTTGATTCTGTAGAACGGCTTGGCAATAGATTGCCCGATCCGGTCGCGATCTTTTTCGGCATCATTGTTATCTTGATGCTGGTTTCGGCAGTCGGCGCGGCGCAAGGCTGGACCGCGACCAATCCGGTCACCGGCGAAGTGCTCAAGGCAAAAAATCTGTTTTCCGAAGAGCTTATGCGGCAGTTACTGACCGAGGTTCCCAAAACCTACACCGGTTTCACCCCGCTCGGTTTTGCCCTGACGATCATGTTGGGGGCGGGCGTGGCAGAGCATTCCGGGCTGCTTTCGGTGCTGCTCCGCCGGGCCTTGCAAGGCGTCCCTATCAAGCTGCTGACCCCGGCTGTGATCCTGATCGGAATGCTCTCGACCCACGCATTTGATGCTGGGTTCTTGGTCTTTATTCCGCTGGCCGGGCTGATCTTTGCCGCCGCCGGGCGCAATCCAGTGCTGGGGATTATTCTGGGTTTTGCCGGGTGCTGCACCGGGCTGGCGGGGAACTTGCTGCCCGGGCAATACGATGTGCTGGTGCTGGGAATCACGCAGACCGGCGCGCGCCTCCTGGTACCGCAGTGGGAGATGAACCCGTTCGGAAACTGGTGGTTTATCCTCGCGATTGCATTCAGTTATGTCATGCTCGGTTGGTTTGTGGCGGAACGGGTCGTTGCGCCCCGGCTGGGCGAATGGCACGGCCACAGCGACGGCAGCTTCGAACCGCCCCCGCCGCTGGGTGAGGCTGAACGGCGCGGACTGCGCGCGGCCGGGCTGGTGGCGCTGATCTTTGCCGCAGGAGTAGCGGCGCTGTTGCTGGTGCCGGGCTACACCCCGCTTTACGATGCCGCCGCCGAGCCGGCCCAGCGAATTCTGCCGTTTTACCGATCGACTGTGCCGCTGCTGTTTGTGCTGATGCTGACCAGCGGTTGGGCCTATGGCAAGACGGTCGGCACGATTACGTCGCACCGCGATGTTGTGTCGATGATGGCGCGCGGCCTCGAAGGGATGCTGCCCTATCTGGTGCTGGCCTTTTTCGCCGCGCATTTTGTCGCGATGTTTGGCTGGTCCAATCTTGCGCCGATTACGGCCATCCACGGAGCATCGGCGCTGCAAACACTCGACGCGCCGCCCGCGCTGCTGCTGCCGCTGTTGGCGACAGCATCGGCCTGGCTCGATTTCCTGATTGCATCGGGTTCGGCCAAGTGGACTGCGATGGCCCCGGTGGCGGTTCCGATGCTGATGTTGCTCAATGTTTCGCCGGAAATGACCACGGCGGCTTATCGGGTCGGCGATGTCGTCACCAACCTGATCTCGCCTCTCAACGCCTATTTCGTGCTGACGCTGATCTATTGCCAGCGCTGGATTCCCAATTTTCGGCTTGGGACGTTGCTCTCGGCTACCTTGCCGATTGCTGCGGCATATTATGTCGCAGGCTTGCTGCTGACAGTTTGCTGGGTCGGCTTGGACATTCCGGTCGGCCCCGGGGCAAGTGTGACTTATCACCTGCCGGGCAAGTAACTTGCCAAGTCCATTGTCAGCGGGCTCTGGCTAGTTTAACCGTTCGCTTAAATAACGAGAGTGGAGCTGGATGAGCGCGATTCCATCGCATCCTGATGCTGTGCAGCCTGATTGGCTGACTGAGCAGCTTCGTGCCGCCGGTTTGCTTGATGGTGCAAGCGTCGCCGCAATCCGCTGGGAAGCGATCGGTACCGGCCAAGTCGGTGATTCGGCGCGGTTTTATCTCAGCTATGATCGGCCGGGGGCAGGGCCCGCGACTGTGGCCGGCAAGTTCCCCGCCGCCGATGAAACCAGCCGCAGCACCGCCGGGGCGTTCCGGCTCTATGCCAAGGAAGTCGGCTTCTACCGAGAGATTGCGCCGCAACTGGGCGTGCGTGTGCCGCAAGTTCTGGCGGCTGAGATTGCACCCGATAACGTCGATTTCGTGCTGATCTTTGAAGACTTGGGACCGGCCCGCGGCGGCAATCAACTGGCCAGTTGCAGTGCCGATGATGCCCGCGCCGCGATCCGCCAGGCCGCTGCAATCCATGCGCCCAGCTGGAACAATTCGGCGCTGATCGAGATCGACTGGCTGGCGCCGCTGCCGGGGCAGGTAGATCAGATCAAAGCGCTCTATGCTCAGGCCCAGATCATCTTTCATGATCGTTACAAGGACGTGCTTGAACCGGAATTCATGGCGCTTTGCGCGCAATTGAACGAAGCGCGTGACCATTGGTTTGGCCACGACGGCGGTTTCCGCAGCATCATCCACGGCGATTTCCGGCTCGATAACCTGCTGTTCGATATCAAGGGCGGGGCAGAACAGATCGCGGTGCTGGATTGGCAAACGGTCGCGGCCGGTAATCCGCTGGTCGATATCGGCTATTTCATGGGCACCGGAATTGGCGATGCGATGCGCCGGTCGCATGAAAGCGAATTGCTCGATCTGTATTGCGCTGAAATGACGGCGCGCGGCGTGGAACTGACCCGCGATGCGATCTGGGATGACTATGTGCTGGGCGGGCTTAGCGGCATTTCGACCGCCGTGTTCAGCGCCGCTTTTGTCGAACGGACCGAGCGCGGCGACGCGAACTTCCTGTCGATGGCGCGGGGCGGTTGCGCTCTCGCCCAAGCGCACGACAGCGTGGCAAAACTGAAAGGCTAAGGCAGATGGTACTTACCCGTGGCGCCCTTCGACAAGCTCAGGACAATCGGGGGTTCGCATCATGCTGACCAAAGGCGATGACTATCCGCTCCACCAAACACCCGAACCGGTGGCTTATGCCGGGACTGATCGCAATTTCTATGACCGTTATTTCTTCAACGGTTACGCCCCCGATGGCTCAGGTTTCTTTGCGGTAGCGTTCGGGATCTATCCGCACCTCAACATCGCCGACGCGCATTTTTCGACCATCCGGGATGGCGTGCAGGTTAACCTCCACGCCAGCCGCGAATTGGGGATGGAGCGGATGGATCTGCAGGTTGGGCCGATCCGGATCGAGATTGTCGAACCGCTGCAAAAGCTGCGGATCATCGTCGATGGGGAGGGGCTGAAGGCCGATCTGACCTTTACCGGGCGTGCTTTTCCGATTGAGGAACCGCGCTTTATCCACCGGATCGGGCCGCGCACTTTTATGGATTACACCCGGATGACCCAAAACGGCCACTATACCGGCTGGATCGAAGTCGACGGGGTTCGCGAGCAATGCGCGCCGGGAACCTCCGGCACCCGCGACCGCAGCTGGGGGGTGCGCCCGGTCGGCAGCCGCGATGAACAGCCGCATGGCACGGGCGTTGTTCCGGGGTTCTTCTGGCAATGGACCCCGATCAACTTCGCCGATCGCAGCGTGTTCTTCCACGTCAACGCCGATGCCAAGGGCAACAAATGGAACACCCGCGCGGTTATTGCACCCGATTGTGCCGATGCCGCCGGATTGATCAACAGTGACGGCGAAATGGCTTCACCCTTGGCCGCCGGAACGCGCTGGCCGCAAACCGGAACTCTGGTGATTGAAGGTGCCGATGGGCCCGAAACGCTGACGTTTGAAGTGCTCGGCCGGTTCCAGATGCGCGGGCTCGGCTATACCTCACCCAAATGGGGCCACGGGCAATGGCATGGCCCGCTGGCGGTCGAACGTGAGGATTTTGGTCTGGCACAATGCGATCCCGGATCAATGGACAATTACCACGTCCAGCTGCCATGCAAGATCACCAGCGACAAGCATGGCGTGGGAGTGGGCGTATTTGAGCAACTGATCCTCGGCCCCTATGCGCCGATGGGCTTGAAGGAGTTCATGGACCTTGGCTGAGCCGAAAAATATCTCGCTCTGGGCGCTTGCCGCGACAACTGCGGTGGGGCTGATGGTTGGCCTGCTCAGCGGATGGTGGGCGATCACCGGGGGTATGGGTGGGCGATCCTATTCTGGTTGGACCGGCAGCATGGGCACCGGATCAACCGATGCCGGACCCTGGCTGCGCGCCCGCGTGGCGATCAGCGGGCTGCTGGCGCTCAACAAGAGCCAGGCGATCTACTTTACCCGCAAGACCGATGACGCGGGCGATCCCCTGCGCGAGGAATGCCGTTATCAAGTGACAGGCGGTTCATTGCCGGGGCAGTGGTGGTCGGTCACGGTCTATGCCGCCGATAACTATTTGCCGCTAAACGATGACGATGCGCTGTCATTTGATGCCACCGAAGTCAGCAGCGACGCTGCCGGGCAATGGCGCGCTGTCCTCTCACCGACCAAGCCAGATGGCACCGCCTGGGCCTCTACCCGCAAGGCAGGAAGTTTCGACATTACCTTGCGGATTTATCAGCCCAGTGCAACGGCGCAGGCCGATTTCGCCACAATCCCGATGCCAAAAGTCAGCAAACTCGATTGCGGAGGCACGCCATGAACCGCCGGGCAAAGCTGGTGCTGCTGTTCCTTGGCGCCGTCGCATTGGGCCATGTCGGGCTGGTGCTGGTCGTGCCGCATTTCCTGATGAACGTGGCGATGAACCGGATTTCGCAGGATGGGAAACTGATCAACCAGTTCTCATACGGCGGGCGAACGACGCAGAATTCGCGCAATATCGTGCGGCCATCGCCCGATCTGGCCTATGCCAGCTGCGTCTATGATCTGACGCCTGGTCCACTTCTGATTGAGGCTGCGCCCAGCCCGGATCAGGGCTATGTCTCGATCTCGGTGTTCACCGCCAACACCGATAACATCGCGGTGTTTGACACCAGCCAATCGCCCGAAGGGATCCGGTTCGTGCTCGCCCGCGCCGGTCAGAAGACCCCGCCGGGAGCAAAGGTCGTGATAGCGCCATCGGATCGCGGGATCGTACTGGACCGGCGGCTGGCTCCCAATGCCGAACTGTTCGCCGCAGCGGATCAAGCCCGGCGCGGCAATAGCTGCGCGCCGATCAGCAGCTAGATCGCTCCGCTAAGCCGCGCCAGTTGTTCTGCGTTCAGTTCTAGCGTGGCCGATCCGCACAGTTCGCGGACCTGCTCCACTGACGTCGCGCTGGCAATCGGGGCGCCGATTCCGGGTTGAACCCGCAGCCAGGCGAGCGCGACCTGCGCGTGGTTGGCGCCTGTTTCACGGACCAAATCGTCCATCGCGGCGAGCATCGGTTTGCCGGTCTCAATCAGCTTGGT
>JANMHL010000351.1:0-4396 GCA_031375125.1 Novosphingobium sp.
GATTCACAGTTGGTGCGCCCGCTTTCATCGTCAGAATTGCGGGATAGGTTGTGACGCCCTCAAAAATCTGAAGATCGCCGAAATCGACCACGGTTTCGAGCGTCGCCTGCGTTCGCAGGAAATTACGCAACGGCGCACCGGAGCCAGTTTTGAAGAAAGTGCTCGACGAAATATAGCCCAAACGCCCGCCTGGCTTAAGTAGCTTCAAGCCACGCTCGAAGAAGTAGGCATAGAGATCGGCCCGGTCGGCTGCCACCTCAAAACGGCCCAGCCATTTCTTCAAATCCTTGAATAGACCCATTGCCACATAGGGAGGGTTGCCCAGCACAATATCGAACCCGCCTTCATCGAATATCGCCTTGAAGCGCTCCTTCCAGACGAAACCGTGCTTCCGGTAAGAGAAATTGCTATCCTCGATCAGGCTGTCGCCGACGCGGATATTGTCTTCCAGACTGTCGAGCGGTTTGCCGTGGCGGGCGGTCTTGATCCACAGGCTGAGCTTGGCGATCTCAACGCTTTCCTCGTTCACATCGACCCCGAACAGATTGTGAGTGAGGATTTCACTGTCAGGCTCAAACAGTGCGCCTTCGCCGAGCTTTTCGAGCGCGGTATTGCAGCGGAGCAGTTCGGCCTTTAGCCAGTCAAAGGCCATGACCAAAAACACGCCTGAACCGCAGGCGGGATCGACGATCCGCAGTTTGGCGATGCGGCTGCGATAGGCCTGCCAGAAGGCCCTTTCCGCCTTATCATTCTTCCACGCAATCGGATCGTCATTCGGGCTGGCGCCCTTGCGCGCGTGTTCGGTCAGCAGTTCGCCAAAAATCTCACAGCAATGGGTGCCCAGCGTCTGTTCGACGATGAACCGAGCGATGTAATCGGGGGTATAGACCACCCCATCGCGTTTGCGCCGCCCGCTGGTGCCGCTTGCCTTCTTTGGCTCGATGCTCTCATCGCGGGCTTCGGCCTGAAGCTGTTCAACATCGGCAATCGACTGTTCAAAGATATGCCCCAGCACGGTGACCGAGACTTCGGAGTCGAAATCGTATTCTGAAAGCCGTTTGAACCCTTCGCAGATTTCATCGGGGATATTCAGCCCATTGATGATCGGATCGGGCGCGAACAACCCGCCATTATAGCGCGGGATATTGAGCGTCTTGGGCAAGCCGGTATCAATCGCGCCGAACAGGCTCTGGAATGTCTCCCAGACAGGGCGCGGGTGATAGGGATCGGCGTGCTGATAGGCCTTTTCAATCGATTTGGGCGGCAGCAGGGTGGTATCTTCGGCAAAGGCAATGAACAGAATCCGGTCGAGGATTTTCTGTCCGGTACGGATCGCCTGCAAGGGATCGAGATCGGGGAGTTCGCGCCGGACCTCGTCAATCAGATCGCCGCGCAGCACCTTGTAATCGGCGTAGAGCCGGTTGGTGATATCCCTGTTTTCGGTGCGGCTTGCCTCGAGCAGTTCCTGCGTGCCCGCGCCGAGCAGGTTTTCCGCGCTGAGTAGCAATTGCGCGCGGGCGAATTCCTCTGGCTCGTGCAGTTTGGCAAGGTCGAAGCTCTCGTAAGCCTGCCGCCCTTCGCCATACGAATAGAGCCGGATTTCAAGGTAGTTTGAGACCAGCACCCATTTGCTGCCGACATTGTTGGTGGCGTATTCCCATGCCTGATCGACCGGCGTTTTGGCGCGGCCTGGCATGATCGCGTCAAGGTTCTTGGTATCGGCACCCTTGAGTTCGAAAGGGGCGATGATCTTGCGTTCATCATGGCCGAACTGACCGAGGGCGAGATCGACGGCACCCTGCACAATCGCCTTTTCCTGAGTGATCGAATAGGCATCACTTCCAACCGGACCAGCATAGCCCAGCGCCCTTATCATCAGCTCCATGAACGGGCCGTGGAGTTCGGTCTCTTTGAGACTGGCGACACGGCCCGATTTGATGCTGGCGGCCCACGTCGCAAATGCTGCTTGCCGAAGCGGGTCGGGCGGCCCGGCCAGTCTGACCCGTGCGGCGATGGTCTTGCGATTGAACAAGGGCTGGTGCGAAGTACTCATGCTGCCATCACCATCGCCTAGAGTGAGCGGAGCCGCAAGCCCATCCCAGTTTTCCTACTCCCCCGCCGCCTGATAGCATCGCCGCGCAATCCCGCACCCCTGCTGCGCAAAGGCGAAACTGATGGTGATACTGGCGTTTTTTGGGCTGCGGGCCGGGCTGCTTGGCGCGCTGCAGCGGGCCGCGCGGGGGGACAGGCGGGTGCGCACGGCGGCGCGGGGTTACCGGGCGCAGCGGCGGGGAATTTCGGTTTCTTTGAACCCTGTCAGGTTTGTGAACTTCCGCCTGCGTCTGGGCGGAATTCAGCGCCAGAGCGCGCGGCTCAGTTGGCGTCGAGCGGGGTGACCACGATGACCACGCGGCGGTTTTGCTTGCGGCCCTCTTCGCTATCGTTGCTGGCAACTGGCTGGGTTTCACCGGCACCGGAATCGCGGAGTTCGGCGGCGTTCATGCCGGCGCTGACCAGTCCGGCCTTGACCGCAGCGGCGCGGCGCTGGGACAGGGAGAGGTTATAGTCCGGTTCGCCGGTGGAATCGGTGTGGCCGACCACGCCTGCGCCATGGATGCCGACTTTCAGCAGGGTGGCCGAAAGGCGGCCCAGCACGGCATCAGCTTCGGGGTTCAGATCGCTTTTATCGACGGCGAACAGCACGCGGTCTTCGAGGCCCAGTTCAAAGTTATCGCCGGCCGGCTGGAACCCCAGATCGGCCATCGCGGTGACCTGGACCTTTGAAAAGCCAAGCTTGCTTGGCACCGTCTGACAAGCAGCCAGCGCTAGAACAAGCATGATGGCGATGGCTTTACGCATTGCTGACGGCTCCGTTATCCCGCGGCAGGCCCTGACGGCTCTGCTTGTCGGCGTACATGGCAGAATCGGCGCTTTTCACAAGGGCATCTGCCGTATCCGCCTGTTCGGGATAGATTGCCACGCCGACGCTCAGGACCGAAGTGACGGCGAGGCCATTGGGCAACCGGTAAGCCTGCGCCATCGCCAGCCGGATCCGCTCGACCACGCCGTCAACGTGGGCCTGATTGAACAGCGGTGCCAGCACCACGGCGAATTCATCGCCGCCCAGCCGGTAGGCCTGATCGACCTGGCGGATCGCGCTGCGCAACCGCTCGGCCACCGCGATCAGCGCGCTATCGCCGGAATCGTGGCCGTAATTATCGTTGATCGCCTTGAACCGGTCGACATCGAGATAGAGCAGCGCAAACGCCGTGCCGGTGCGCTGCGACTGGGCGATGGTCTCAGCCAGATGCTGATCGAACAGCTGGCGGTTGCCCAGCCCGGTCAAGTTATCATGCGTGGCGCGGCGGGCCAGTTCGGCATTTTCAGAGGTCAACCCGGCGTGCCAGCCTTGCAATTCGGCCAGCAGCGCATTGAAATCGCGGCCAAAGCGGTCAATCTCGGCAATCCCGGAGCTGGGCACCCGCTTTTCAAAGGCCCGGTCACGGCGGACTGCATGGGCTACTTCGGCAACGTGTTCCAAAGGCCGGACGACTTCGCTTTGCAGCCGCCGGGCCAGAATTCGGGTGGCCATCACGGTCAGCGCCAGACAGGCCAGCGCGATGATTGTGCCCGCCAGTGTATAGCGCAGGATCCCTTCGGAATCGCCATAGATCCGCACTTCGGCAATCGTCGCGTCGCTGCGGCGGACCAGGCTGATGGCGGGATCGGGCCAGACGAAGGCGTTGGCCGGGCGGCTGAGCGAGGCCAGCGGGCCGCTGTGCGGGTTCTGCCACTGGGCCAGCATTTGCCCGCGCGGATCGCGCACTTCGACCCGGTCCACCCCGCGCGCCGTGGCAACCGAGACGATCCCTTCGCGGATCGCGTCGCGGTCTTCAAAGATCACCGCCGGTTCGACCGTATAGGCCACGGTCCGCGCGACCAGTTCCAGATTGCGCTGGGCATAACTGCGGATCACCATCACCCCGCTCAGCACCAGACTGGCGGTGGCGAGCGCCACGGCGAACAGGATCAGCCGCAAGTGGGCGCGGGCCAGCAGATCGCGCAGGGTCGGCAATTTGGGTTCGGGCGTTGCCGGAGGTGCGGGCGGCGCGGGCGCAGTCATGCGCCGCCCTGCGAAATCCGCAGCACCCGGGGATCAATCCGCAGGCCCGAGCGGGACACCGCATCGATATTGAGCCGGAAACTGAGCGCGCGGGGCTGATAGGTCAGCGTGATGACCGCATCACTGGTGTTGCCGGGATCAGCCTCGGCAATGGTCAGCACGCCCTTGCCGCGCACCGCTGTGGTCAACTGGCGCTGGGCGGCAAGCGGCACTTGTCCGAGGTAGTGTACGTGGCAGGCGCCCAGCGCAGCGGCCGAGGCCGCCACATTGCGC
>JANMHL010000131.1:0-15528 GCA_031375125.1 Novosphingobium sp.
CCTCGCTCAAAGAGAACCTCGGCGCGGCCTGGGCCGAAACCTTGGTGGTGGTCGCCACCGAATTTGGCCGAACCGCAGCGGTCAACGGCACTGGTGGAACCGATCACGGCACCGGGTCACTCGCGATGCTGCTGGGCGGAACCGTTACAGGCGGCCGGATCCTGAGCGATTGGCCTGGTTTGGGGCAAAGCCAGCTGTATGAAGGCCGCGATCTGAAGCCGACGATGTCGATCGACGCCCTGCTCGCGGGGGCTTTGGCCGGGCATTTCCGGCTCGATCCCGCGCAGGTCGCACCCAAGCTGTTCCCCGGCGGCGCGGGCGTGCCGATGAGCGGGCTGGTGCGGAGCTAGTCAGCCGCCGCGATCACTCCCGGCTCGTTTGCGACAATTTCCAGCACCGTGGCCCAAGCCGCCACGTTCTGTTCCAGTTGCACCGGATCAATCTTGTCGAGCGTGTCGTCGGGCGTGTGGTGCAGATCGAAATAGCGGGTGCCATCCTGTTCAAGGTCGATCACGGGCAGCTTCTGCGCGGCAGCAATCGCGCCGATATCAGCCCCGCCCCCGGCCTTGTCACTGCCCGCTGCAATCCCCAGCAGGCCGAGCGCAGCTGTCAGCCGGTCGCGCAGCGGCTTGTTCGCAGCCGACAGGTTGAACTGCACCCGCCAGACCCGGTCGGCCCCGAAATCGCTTTCCATCGCCAGCGCGTGTGGTTCACCAGCATGGGCCTTGGCATAGGCCGCGCCGCCGAACACGCCGATCTCTTCGCTGCCCGCCCACAGCACCCGGATCGTGCGTAGCGGCTTTCCCTTGGCCTGTGCCCGCAGTGCGGCGGCAGTCACAATCGCGCAGCCCGCGCCATCGTCAAACGCGCCGGTCGCCAGATCCCAGCTATCGAGGTGGCAAGCGACCAACACCGGCGGCAGCGATGGATCGCGCCCCGGCAATTCTGCCACGACATTGCCCGACGGCATATTGGGTTGCGCACGCCCTTCGAGCACCAGATTGATCGTGATCGGCTTGCCAGTCTTGGCGATCCGCCGGATCAGTTCGCCATCAGGCAACGATACCGCGCCTGCCGGAATCGCAGCGGTTCCTTCAGGCCAGACAGTCGCGCCGGTGTGCGGATTGCGGTGCATATCGGTGCCGATTGAGCGGATCACCACGCCGACTGCGCCCTTGCTGGCGGCAATCGCCGGGCCTTGGCGGCGGGCATTGCCATAGGGGCCATAGGCCGACCCGTCCTGAGTCGCAGTCATCGCGTGATCGATATAGGCAATCTTGCCTTTGAGCGATCCGGCTGGCTCCGCCTTCAACGCATCGAGGCTGGGGAAATAGACCAACTCTGCGGTCAGACCGCCCGCTGGGGTTGGCGCGGAATAGCCCAGCGCAGTGATGTGCAATTTGTGGGTGTAGGGCGCAGTCAGCGTCGCGGTTTCAGCTCCGCGGACAAAGCCGGTGACTGTGAACGGCTCAATCCGGACATTCTGAAAGCCGAGCTTTTTCAGCCGTGCGACTGCCCAATCACGCGCCCGTGCCTCTGCCTCAGACCCGGCCGGACGTGACCCAATCTCGGTAGTAAGGTCGGCAACAATCTCCCATGCAACACCGTCCGTTGGGCCAGCGGCGACGGCAGTGGAGATCAGCAAGGCGGAAAGCGCAGCAGCGCGAAGGGTGTTTTGCATTGCCGCTGGCTATCGCTCGCAGCCGGGCTTGGCAAGCGGACTGGCCTAGATTGCGTACCGGTCTGAACTCACCTGTTCGCCAGCCCTGCAAACTGTGACTCGGCGATGATCGCTGTGATCCTGCCGGTCAAGCGTCAGCGGCACTTCGGGCAATTCACCTTCGGTTTGGAACCACGCCCGCAGCGCCAGCCCCTCCACCGCAACCCGCAGCACCACCGCCCCGGCCAACCGGTTTTCCAGCCGCAGATCTTTCCACGGCCAGACTACCGTGGCGTCCAGCCCAAGCGGTGTGAAGCGGTCCGCTTCTGTCTCGTAGAGATCGCGCGAATGAGCATGGCGCTCCACCACCGTCAATCCACTGCGCAGGCCCAGCTCATAGGTAATCCCCGACAATTGGCAGAGCCCGCCGCCCGGATCACCCGTCGCCAGATCGTCGCGGATCGCCCGGCCAATCGCATAGCCGCGCGCGCTGCTGGGCCGCCCGATCCAGTGCCAGAATGAAAATACTTCGCCCGGGGCCAGCTTTACGCCATCCAGCATTGCTGCGCCGCGTTGCAGATTGGCCAGCTTACCCTCCCACAGCGGGCTCTGCTTGATCGGTTGCGTGATGCTGACCGCAACGGATCTCTCGGTCGGCAGCGCCAGCTTGCGCGTCAGGCGGGCATGGGTACCATCCAACCGATCCCGCACGGCCCGCCGCGCCCTCGCCAGCGCATGGCGCAGCATCAACGGCACCCAGCGGCGCAGCGCTTTGCGGATCGCCGTCAGCATCCCCGTTCAACCATGCTTGCCCCCTGCCTGCCTCCCCTGTAGAGGCGCGCCAAACCTTTTCCAAGTTACCAGAAGGACCGCCAGATGGCCGCGCAATACGCCTATGTCATGAAGGGCATGACCAAGACTTTCCCCGGCGCGCCCAAGCCGGTGCTGAGCGATATCAGCCTGCAATTCTATCAAGGCGCCAAGATCGGGATCGTCGGCCCCAACGGCGCGGGTAAATCGACCCTAATCAAGATCATGGCTGGGATCGACACGGACTTTACTGGCGAGGCCTGGCCGGGCGAATATATCACGGTCGGCTATCTGGAGCAGGAGCCCGAACTCGACACCAGCAAGACCGTGCTGGAAAACGTCCGCGAAGGCGCGCGGGCGACTGCCGACATGGTCGAACGCTTCAACCAGATCGGCATGGAGATGGGCGAAGACGGCGCAGACTTCGACGCGCTTGGCGCGGAAATGAGTGAGCTTCAGGACAAGATCGACGCAGTCGATGGCTGGACGCTCGACAACCAGCTCGAAATCGCGATGGAGGCCCTGCGCTGCCCGCCCGGAGACTGGCCAGTCGACAACCTGTCGGGCGGCGAAAAGCGCCGGATCGCACTGACCCGGTTGCTGATCCAGAAACCGGACATCCTGCTGCTCGACGAACCGACCAACCACCTCGATGCGGAATCGGTCGAATGGCTGGAAAACCACCTGAAAGAGTACGCTGGTGCGGTGCTGATGATCACCCACGATCGCTACTTCCTCGACAACGTGGTTGGCTGGATTCTCGAACTCGATCGCGGGAAATACTTTCCCTACGAAGGCAACTATTCGACCTACCTTGAAACCAAGGCCAAGCGTTTGGCACAGGAAGAGCGCGAGGAATCCGGCAAGGCGAAGGCGCTCAGCCGCGAGCTTGAATGGATCCGTCAGACCCCGGCTGCGCGACAGGTCAAATCCAAGGCCCGTATCCGCAAGTTCGAGGAACTGCAGAACGCGCAGGACAACCGCCCAATCGGCAAGGCCCAGATCGTCATCCAGGTGCCAGAGCGGCTCGGCGGCAAAGTGATCGAGGTTAAGGGCATTTCCAAGGCGTATGGTGACAAGCTGCTGTTTGAAAATCTCGAATTCATGCTGCCTCCAGGCGGAATCGTCGGGATCATCGGCCCCAACGGCGCGGGCAAATCGACCCTGTTCCGAATCCTGACCGGCAAGGAACAGCCCGACAGCGGCACGGTTGAAATCGGCAGCACGGTCCACCTCGGCTTCGTCGATCAAAGCCGCGACGATCTGAACCCGGCCAACAACGTCTGGCAGGAAGTGTCCGGCGGGCATGATTACATGACCGTCAACAAGCAGGAAATGAGCACGCGGGCCTATGTCGGCGCGTTCAATTTCAAGGGCGCCGACCAGCAGAAAAACGTTGGCAAGCTCTCAGGCGGTGAACGCAACCGCGTCCACATGGCCAAGATGCTCAAGCTGGGCGGCAACGTGCTGCTGCTCGATGAACCGACCAACGACCTCGACGTCGAAACGCTAGGGGCACTGGAAGACGCGATCGAAAACTTCGCCGGCTGCGCGGTGGTCATTTCGCATGACCGCTTCTTCCTCGACCGGCTCGCGACGCATATCCTCGCCTTCGAAGGTAACAGCCACGTCGAATGGTTCGAAGGCAACTTCGCCGCTTATGAGGAAGACAAGCGGCGCCGGTTGGGTGACGCAGCGGATCGTCCGACCAGGCTGGCGTACAAGAAGCTTACTAGGTGAGTCGGCGCGTAGCTGAACGCAAAGCTTACCGGGCCATTCACCCTGCTGACAGAACGACTCGAGTATCACCTCCCTCAATGACGCCGCAATTGTGCGGTGACCAACGATGGAGATCGGCCATGGCCGTGAAGTCGAACACAACTTTGATCCGCTCCAGCGTGATTGCGCTGGCAGTCGCCGCGCTTTCGCTGCCTTTGGCCGCGCAGGCTGCGCCCGAACGTGGGCGCAGCTGGAGTGATGGACGCTCGGCGCGTAGTGAAGATAGCCCGCGTCCGCAGCGTGAGGCTCCGCAGCAACAGCAACAGCAGCAGGCGCCGCAGCAATCTCAGCGTAGCTATACCCCGCCACCACAGGCCGCGCCTCAGCCCGCACCGCCGCCACAAGCGCGTCAGTCCGGTTGGAACGGCGGCAACCGCGGGGGCGACAATGCCCGCGCCGAAGGCTCACGGCGTAACGAGGGCAATCGCAGTGAAGGTAATCGCAGCGAGGGCAACCGCAACGAAGGCGCGCGCAATTGGAATGGCCAAGGCCAGGCCCAGGCCCCGGCCGCACCGCAACAGGCCCGTCAGCCTTCCGGTGGCGACTGGCGCGGCCGCGCCCAGCGCAACGACAATGCAGAACGCAGCGCTCAGGTCGACCGCAGCGGTGAAGATCGCCGCAGCGGCGCGGGCCGCGAAGACCGCCCGCAAACCGGAACCCGGAATGGAGACGAGCGGACCGAACAACGCAATGAAGCCAACTGGCGTCAGCGCGATGGCGACCGCAGCCGGACCGATGCCTCGCGTCAGCGCGATGGCGACCGCAACCGGACCGACGGTGACAACCGTCGGGGGCGCGAACAAGGCCGCACCTGGACCGATGCCGCGCGGCAACGGGACGGCGGCGGTGACTGGTCACGCAACCGCGATAGCTGGCGCGAGCACAACGGCTGGACCAACACTGGCGGCAACCGCGATTATTGGCGGAGCCGCAGCTGGTCGAGCCACTGGGACCGTTCGCGCCAGCGCAACTGGTCGGGCTGGAACATCCATTGGGGCTGGACCTGGGGCAGCAGCTACAACAGCTGGAACGACAGCTGGCGTTACAACAACCGCTATGACTGGTTCTCGTACCGCAGCCACTATCCCAGCTATTTCCAGGTTGGTTCGTACTATGCCCCTTATCGCGGCTATTCGTACCAGCGGCTAAGCGTCGGGTTCTTCCTTGATGCGCTGTTCTTTGGCGAGGATTATTGGATCGCCGATCCGGCCTATTACCGCCTGCCGGACGTCTATGGTCCCTATCGCTGGGTCCGCTATTACGACGATGCGGTGCTGGTTGATATCTACACCGGCGAAGTGTCCGACGTGATCCACGACTTCTTCTGGTAAGCACCGGAAGGCATAAACCAAGCGGGCCCCGGCAGCGATGCCGGGGCCCGATTTGTTGGGCGTGAGGTCACCGACCGGTTACTTTATCCAGGGCACCATCCGCCGAAGCGTTCCGTCCTTGTCGATCAGCTGATGCTTCAGCGCTGCGCCGACATGGAGAGCAAGCAATACCAGCATGATCGTGGCCGCATTTTCATGCAGCTCCCCGAACATCTCGACTGTCGGTTTATCACTACCGACGGGCAAAGCGGGGACATCAAAAAGACCAAACATCGAGACTGGCTTGCCCTTGCTCCAGGCTGAGGACAGTGCCCAGCCAGCAAGCGGTATCGCCAGCATCAGCACGTAGAACAGCGCATGGGTTACCTTTGAAAGCGCCGCTTCCCAAGTCTTCAGAGTCTCAACCAGCGGCGGTGCCTTGTGTGTCAGGCGCCAGACGATCCGCAGCACGGTAAGCATCAGGATGGTTATCCCGATCGCTTTGTGGTTGCCGAGCAAGGCCGCGCGATCTTCCTTGGGCAGGTCCTCCGATATCCAGGCTAGGGCGAAGTTGAGCATGATCATCAGCGCGATGATCCAGTGCAGGGCGATAGCGCCGCGCGAATAACGGGCGGCGGAGGCGGTGGCTATATCCATAGTCGCACAAGCTGGCCCAAGTGCGCCTTCGGGGCAAGGCCCCAGTTGCACTGCGCAATTACTCGACCAACAACGTCGATTGGGCATTTTCGCCCGGTCACCAATCGGATAGGCAGACCTGATGAGCCCCTTTGCGACCGCCCCCGTGCCCGACAAATTGCCGCTGCTGAAAGCTGGCGCCCACGTGAGGCGGCAGCTCGATGCCAACCCGCTGGTCCAGCGGCTTGACACCGACCGGGCCGAAATCTGGGCAGTGCGCGATTTTCTGGATTCGCAGGAATGCAGTCAACTGCGCGCGCTGATTGATCGCACCGCGCAGCCATCCGCCGTGCTCGATCACGGCTATACCGAGGCTTGGCGAACCAGCAGTTCGGGCAATGTCGATCCGTTCGACCCGTTCATTCAAAAAGTCGAAGAGCGAATCGATACGCTGCTGGGTTTGCCGCACGAATGGGGCGAGACGATGCAGGGCCAGCGATATGAGGTGGGTCAGGAGTTCAAGTATCACCTCGACGTGTTTTGGACCAAAGCCGATTACTGGAAGGCAGAATCCAAACGCGGCGGACAGCGATCGATCACGGCGATGGCCTATCTCAACGATGTTGGCGAAGGCGGGGATACCCAGTTCACCGCAATCGGGCTGTCGGTTCCGCCGCAGCAAGGCGCGCTGCTGATCTGGAACAACAATCTGCCCGATGGCCGCCCCAATGAAGATACGATGCACGCCGGGCTGCCGGTGGTGAAAGGCAAGAAATACGTGCTGACCAAATGGTACCGTTCGCGCAAGTGGGGCGTTTGATGCCGCTGACCCTCTCGCGCCGCAATTTTGCCGCCAGTTTGCTTGCTGCGGGAACGAGTCTGGCCCTGCCCGCAACCGCTGCCAGGGCGCAAGCCGCTGGCGGTGAAGACGACCGGCTTATGGCGTTCCTGCGCGAAGCAGCGCGGCGTGAGGATTCGCTCGATCCGTGGGGCGTGCTTTATCGCGGCGGCAGGGTTGATCTGGCGGCGCTGCGGCAGACCTTTACCGATGCCCCGTTGCGGGCGCGGCGCAGCGCGGTGAAATGGGAACTGGGCGCGCTGAAAAAGATCAACCGCGCCCAGCTGAGCCCAGAGCGGCAGATTTCCTACGACGCATTCCGCCACAACCGCCGCGAAGCCGCGCTGTGGCTCCAGCCCGATATGCTGGCGCTGACTGTTGTCCGGCCGCTCGTCCATTTTGGCGGGCTGCACGTCGAACTGGCCTCGTTGATGACCAAGGGCGGGCCGCTCAGTTGGACGGGTGAACCCGAATACCGGCGCAATCTCGATCTGCTGAGGGTCTTTCCGCAGGTGCTCGATAACGCCATTGTGCGGTTCCGGCAGGGGCTAGACAGCGGTGTGGTCGAAACCCGGATGACCACCCGCAACATGGTGGCGCAGATCGACGCGATGCTGGCGCAGTCGATGAGCGAATCCCAGTTCACTTCGGCAGTGCGCGATTTTCCCGCGTCCATCCCCGCCGAATACCACTCCGAATACAAACGGCTTTGGGTAGCCGTGGTCGAATTCCAGCTCTACCCAGCCTACCGCCGCTTGCGCGCGTTCCTGAACGACGAATACCTGCCGGCCGCGCGCGAAGTTCCCGGTATTTCTGCGATGCGGGGTGGCGCCGGGTACTATCTGCGGGCCATCGAAAACCAAACCACGCTGAAACTCGATCCTGAGGCGGTTCATCAACTGGGCCTTAGCGAAGTGGCCCGGATCCAGCGCGAAATGGACGGGGTGCGCCAACGGCTCGGCTTCAAGGGGCCGCTGCGGGCGTTCTTTGACGATGTCCGCACCAACCCGCGCTATCACCCCAAGACCAAGCAGGAACTGGCCGATGCCTTTGCCGCTGCGGCCAAGGCGGTCGATGCGCAGGTCCCGAAATTCTTCAACAAGGTGCCTAAAACCAAGCTGCTGATCGAGCCCTACCCGGCGTTCCGCGAACAGTTTGAAGCGGGCGGTTCCTATAATCAGGGTTCGCCCGACGGTACCCGGCCCGGCGTGTTCAACTACAACACCTATGACTTGCCCAGCCGGTTCCTGACCGGGGTCTATACTCTATATCTCCACGAAGGCGCGCCGGGACATCACTTTCAGATCAGCCTCGCCCAGGAAGACAATTCGCTGCCCGATTTCCAGCGGTTTGGCGGCAACAACGCCTATGTCGAAGGCTGGGCGCTCTATTCCGAGACGCTGGGATACGAGATGGGTTTTTACAACGACCCGATGCAGCACTGGGGCACTCTGGATGACGAGATGCTGCGGGCGATGCGGCTGGTGGTTGATACCGGGCTCCACGCCAAGGGCTGGACCCGTGAGGCAGGCATCGATTTCATGCTGGCCAATTCGGGCATGGGCCGCAGCGACGCGACTGCCGAGGTGGAGCGCTACATCGTTTGGCCCGGCCAGGCGCTCGGCTACAAAATTGGCGCGCTAACGATCCAGCGCTTGCGCAAAAAGGCCGAAGCCGCGCTGGGCCAAAGGTTCGATATCCGCGCCTTCCACGATGCTGTGCTGGGCAGCGGAGCCTTGCCCATGCCGATCCTTGAAGGCAAAATAGACCGCTGGATCGCGGCAACGGCTATGCCCCAGTAGTTTCCCCTAATCCGGCACAAAACCAATCTTTGCAATCCTTTGCGACAAGGTTGGGATGAGCAAGTTAGGCATCCAGCTGATTTCCGGCACCGGCAAGCGCGGGCACGCGCGGCTGCGGGTGCGGCTCCCGGCCAAGCTCATCACGTTGAGCGGTGAGTTCCGGGTTGTGCTGTGCGACCTGTCAACCGGCGGCGCCCGGGTCGGCAAACCCGGCCTCACACTCGGCGGGGAGGCGGTTTTGCAGTGGCACCAGTTCGAAGCATTCTGCATTGCCGCATGGAGCCGCAGTGGGTTGATCGGGGTCTGCTTTGAAGACCCGATTCCCAAGGAATGGGTGATCGCCACCCGCGAATTGGATAGTGTGGCGCACCTGCCTGCAGACGCCGAGCTGGATCGCCACGCCGCCCGCGAATGGGTGATGGGCAAGGTCCGGATCTGAGGCCGCCTTGGCCAAGTTTGCGATTTGCCAACCGGGAAATCCACGCCCGCTGATTGCCAGAACCAGCTGACCCTGCTGTAACCCAGCAATCCTGCAGCGGAGTCAGCACCTATGATCAGCTATTTTCTGGCCGCATTACCGCATTTTCTGGCCTATTTCGGTTCGGCCGTGGCGCTGGCGGTGCTGTTCTTGTTTGTCTATTCGCTCTGCACCCCGCACCGCGAATTTGCGCTGATCCGCGAGGGCAATAGCGCTGCGGCGATCCAGCTTTCCGGGACCTTTCTGGGATTTGCCGTGCCACTGGCGGTGGTCATTGGCAATTCTGTCAGCGTGCTCGACATGTTGTTGTGGGGCGCGGTTGCCGCCATCGTCCAGCTGACCGTATTCGTGGTGATCGCACGGTTCCTGTTCAAGGCCGTGTCAGACAAAATCACTCAGGGCTGCGTCGCTTCTGGATTGTTCGTTGGCGCGATGAGCCTTGGGATCGGCATCCTGCAAGCCGCCTGCATGGTTCCCTGACATGAAGAAAAAAGTGTTCCTGACCAGCGCGATGGCGGCCACCCTCTCAGCGCTTTCTGGTTGCTCCAGCGGCGAGGATGACTGGGGCAGTGATGTTGTCGCCGATCAAGACACCCGGGTCTGCGTCGATCAGAACGGCAATCGCGTGGCAGATGACGATTGCGATCGCGGTGCCAGTCACACAAGCGGCGTGGGCACTGGGCTGCTGTGGTACTACATCGGGCGCGGCAGCCGAGTTCCCTATTACGGCGATTCCGTTCGCGATCCGCAGCTCGGTCTGAAAGGCTCGTACTTCCCGACCAAGGGCGCCAATTATGCAAAGGCCCCAGCCACAGCCAATATGGCCCGTTCTGCCAGCGTCTCGCGCGGCGGGTTCGGATCGAGCGGGCGCTCGTTTGGCGGCGGACGGACTTAGGCAGTGCAGCGACGAACCCTGACGCCGCGCCCCAATTGGCAGGCGGCGGTCGAAGAATACGGGCTGATCTGGCACAGCGATCCCGATGGGCCCTATTGGGACGAAAGCGCTTGCTACGTCTTCAGCATGGCCGAAATCGAGACGATCGAAGCGGCCACCGAGGTGGTCCACCAGCTCTATCGCGAAGCAGGCGAGCGGATTGTCGGTGATGAAAACCTGCTTTCACTCTGCGGAGTTCCGCGCAGCTATCACGCGGCTGTGCAGAACGCCTGGCGGCAAAAGGTTTCCGCGCTGGACTATGGCCGGTTCGATTTCGCCTGGGACGGCAGGGGCGCGCCAAAGCTGCTGGAGTTCAATTGCGATACGCCAACATCGATGCTCGAAACCGCGATTGTCCAGTGGTATTGGAAGGAAGCGGTCTTTCCCAAGCTCGATCAGCTCAACAGCCTGCACGAGCAATTGATAGCGCGGTGGGAAGCGATTGCGCCCAGTCTGCCCGGCGGCCGGGTCTGGTTTACCCATGTCAGCGACGATGCCCATGAGGACACGATCACCGCGACCTATATGCGCGATCTGGCCAATCAGGCCGGGCTTGAAACGCGGGCGGTGCTGATCGACCAGATCGGGATCGACACCGAGGGCCGGATTGTCGATCAGGAAGACTATCTGATCACTGCGCTGTTCAAGCTCTATCCGTGGGAATGGCTGGCGGCCGAGGACTTTGGCGAGAAGGTTTTGCCGCGACTGTCCGAGACCGTCTGGCTTGAGCCGGTCTGGAAGATGATCTGGAGCAACAAGGCGGTGTTGACCGTGCTGTGGGATATGTTCCCCGGCCACCCAAACCTCCTGGCGGCATCGTTCGATCCCCAGAAAATCCGCGGCGACTACGTTTCAAAGCCCGTGCTGGCGCGCGAAGGGGCCAACATCGAAGTTGTCGCGGGCGGCAAGGTTCTGGCCCGCAGCGGCGGCGACTATAGCCGGGCCCGGCTGGTCTTTCAGGAACGCTATCCGCTGCGCGACTTTGGCCGCGGCTATCCGGTGCTGGGCAGCTGGACCGTTGCGGGTAAAGCCGCCGGCCTTGGCATTCGCGAAGATGGCCTGATCACCGGCAACCGCGCCCGGTTTATCCCGCACGTGGTCGAAGGCTGAGCGGAGCCCCTAGTTGCCCAGCGCCTCGGCAATCAGCTTGCGGGTATTGGCGATCCCGTAGAGCGCGATGAAGCTGCCCATCCGGGGGCCTTGGCTGGAACCGAGCAGCGTTTCGTAAAGGCACTTGAACCAGTCGCGCAGACTTTCAAAGCCATAGTGCGGGTCTTTCCCGATGGCGTAGACGATGTTCTGCAGCAGTTCGGCGGTGGCATCGTCGCTGGTTGCAGCCAGTTCTTCATCAAGCGCGGCCAAGGCCAGCGCCTCGCCCGCTTCTGGCTTGCGCCGGATCAGCGTCGGGGCGATGAAATCGCGGTTGTAGGCGAGCGCGGTGGTGACCAGCTTGTCCAGTTCCGGATGCGCGGCAGGATCGGCATTCTCGACATAGTTGCCCAGGTACGACCAGACCTGATCCCGGCTGGCCCCGGCGCCGAGCACGCCAACTAGATTGAGCAGCAGGCCATAAGTGACCGGCAGCGTGTCCCCGGCCCCGCCCGCCGCGCCATTGGTGCGCAGCAGGTGCCAGACCGGATTGCCAAGCTGTTGTTCGATCGGTTGATCGGCCAGCTTTTCGCGAAACTGCCAGTATTCATCGACCGCGCGCGGAATGATCCCGACGTGGAGCGATTTGGCGCTCTTGGGTTCGCGGTAGATGTAAAAGCCGAGACTTTCCTCGCTGCCATAGGTCAGCCATTCGTCGATGGTCAGGCCGTTGCCCTTGGATTTGGAAATCTTCTCGCCATTGGCATCGAGGAATAGCTCATAGATCATCCCTTCGGGTGGGCGACCGCCCAGCACGCGGGCGATCTTGCCGCTTTCGCGGACGCTATCGGTCAGATCCTTGCCGCACATTTCATAGTCGACGCCCAGCGCGACCCAGCGCATCGCCCAGTCGACCTTCCATTGCAGCTTCGATTTGCCGCCCAGCACCGACTGTTCAACCGTCCGCCCATCTTCCTCAAACCGGACGATCCCGGCTTCGGCGTCGAGCACAGTTAGCGGCACCTGCAGCACCGCCCCGGTAGTCTCGCTGATCGGCAGGACTGGCGAATAGGTTGCGGCGCGTTCTGCCCGCAAGGTTGGCAGCATGATGTCCATGATGCCTTGCCAATTGCGCAACACGCCCTTCAACGCATCGTCGAATTCGCCAGAATTGTAGCGATCCGATGACGAGACGAATTCATAGTCGAACCCGAACCGGTCGAGGAACGCGCGAAGCATCGCATTGTTGTGGTGGGCAAAGCTTTCATGGCAGCCGAACGGATCGGGGATCCGGGTCAGCGGCTTGTGCAGGTTGGCATCGAGCACCGCGCGGTTTTCGATGTTGTCAGGCACCTTGCGTAGCCCGTCCATATCATCGCTGAACGCGATCAACCGGGTCGGCGCCCCGCCCGACAGCACTTCATAAGCCCGGCGGACCAGCGTGGTCCGCAGCACTTCCTGAAACGTCCCGATATGCGGCAGACCCGATGGGCCATAACCGGTTTCAAACACCACCGGCGCGCCATTTGGTTTGCCATCGGGAAACCGCTTGAGCAGCTTGCGCGCTTCTTCAAACGGCCAAGCCTTGGAAACCCGTGCGGCGGCGATCAGTGCGTTATCATTCATAATGCCCGCGCCTTTGCGCGATTGGGGCGTATTTGCAAGCAGATCGGGCCTGCCAAGGTAGGCATCGGCTGATTCGTCCGGCAGCGCGAGAGAGCAGCTATGTGCTAGCCGACGAACTTTCGGACACCAGCAAAGGCTGGAAGTTTCGGCCCGATTTGGTTGCCGTTGCAACAATCGAACAATTTTTACCAATGCAGAAATACTTATCGACCCATTTCGCAAATGCAGCATTTTGATCTTGCAAATTGACCCTTGTTACAAATGAATTGCCGCAAGACGGCTAAATTCCGGCGTTTTCTACACCTTAGCCTAACTCCGGCCAACTTGGAGATTGGACTAAAATGCGCTAGACCGTGTTCACGGCAAAGACCTTGGTCCTTGCCGGGTCGCACCGGGCTCCGCAGCGTCTTCCTGGATGACGCGGGGCTTCAAGGTGAAGTTTCGGCACCACAAAATCAGGGCCGAATATCGTTTCTCCTTCCCCAATTTACAGGACCTCGCCATTGCATGCTCCCTCAATCACGCCGACTGCGTCGGCGTCACATCGCCGCTTTGCCAGGCAGATAATCGAACGCCGCCGGCTCCGCGCACAGTACTTCGACAGTCAGTTCTTCGGCGAGCATGGCTGGGAATTGCTGCTGAACCTGTTCGCCCGTGACGACGGCATCAGCACGATCGATCAGGCGGCGCAGGCGCTGCAGACCTCAAACTCGACGGTCATGGTGATGGCACGGCTGCTTGCCTCGCATGGATTGGTCCATCAGGGAGATTCCGATGGCGAGTGGGGCGAAATCCCCTTGCGGCTAAGCGAGAACGGTTTTGCCCGGATCCGCAAGTATCTTGAGCAGCTCCAGAGCGATCAGCTGGTCGCCTGAAGCCCCGGGCCTAACCAAACCACCCGGCTTCGTTGATCGCTTTATAAAATGAACGACTGACCGGCACGTCCTGTCCGCCCTCGACGGTCAGTGTTGCGCGGCCATCGCCACGTTTGGTGGCCACGACCGCGCCGCGCGCGACCCACCATGACCGGTGGGTTTGCGCGCCTTCCAATCCGGCCAGTTCGGCGACGGCATCGGCCATCCGCATCAGGATCAGGCCGGTGCCGCTGTCGGTGTGGACTCGCAGGTAGTGATCCTCTGCCTCCAAGGCGAGCAACCGCGCCGCGCGCAGGCCATGCGGCAAGCGTTCGCGGAAACGGTCGGCGGGATCGGGCGCGGGCTGGACTGGCGTAGTCATCGGAACCGCGAGCGCGGGTTTCGTGGCCCGCTCCTCCTTGTGCATCACGTGGTCGAGCGCGACCATCACCACGCAGATGAACAGCACAAAGCCGAACATGATGGCGATCCCCTGATTGGTCGGAACGCGAAGATCAAAGACCATACTGCGCGCGGCGATCACGATCAGGGTCTGCGGCACGGCCATCAGCACCGAGATCGCGGCAACCTCTGCCCAAGGCCAACGCGCCAGCCCGCCCCACGCCTTGAACATGGCCGATGCACCTGCGCCAATAAAGGCCCCGCCCAGCATACAGATCAGCCAGAATCCCAGACTAACCCCGAACGGCGCTTCGCCAGTGCCCAATGCGCCGGTCACCGCCATCACCACGGCAGCTAGCGCGGCCATGACAAACCCGGTGATATGATGGCGAAACGGTCCTGCCGCTGGCGCTGCGTGAGTGGAATTTTCCGTCATCTCGCGCAGAAAACCTGCCCTTCTACGTAAAGCAAATTGCCCGTGAACGGGGCCCTGCCACTGCCGGGTCAGTTATTAGCAAACGTTCACGCAGGAGCAAACATCATGTCACGTTTCATCCAGATCATTGCCGCCGCCGCCCTCACCCTGCCAATTCTGGCCCTGCCCACACCCGGTGCAATGGCCCACGCCAACGCCACTGCGGAAGCCGCCACGCTGACGATTTCCTTCACCGATATCGAAGCGCCCAAGGGCCGGATTATGCTGGCACTGTTCGAAGGTGCGGCAAGCTATAACGGCGGCAAGCCAATGCGCGGCGCGGCAATTGAAGTAACGGGTACCACTGCCAGCACAGTCATCACCGGCCTCGCCCCCGGACAATATGGCGTAAAGCTGTTCCATGACGTAAACGGCAATGGCAAAATGGATACCAACCCGTTCGGTATGCCGACCGAACCGTTTGCCTTCTCCAACAGTGCCAAGGGCAACATGGGCCCGGCCACTTGGGAAGCTGCCATGTTCGAAGTAAAGTCCGGCGCCAACATCCACACCATTTCATTCAAATAAGGCGCGGCTCGATGACCTTTGATTTCAACCGCCGTCAGTTCATCGGATCGACCCTCGCCAGCGTCGCTGTCAGCATGGTGATCACTCCCGAAATGGCGCTGGCCGGAGCCTTGCCACCGCGCTGGGCCTCGGCTGTGGCTGATGTCGAAGCCGACATTGCCCCGGCCGCGCTGGAACTGATCCACGGCAAGGCTCCGGCTGATTTCACCGGCACGCTGTGGCGCAATGGTCCGGCCAAGTTCCGCCGTGGGACCAGCGAGGCCGGGCACTGGTTCGATGGTGACGGACTGGTCCGGCGCTGGCGGAT
>JANMHL010000357.1:0-7149 GCA_031375125.1 Novosphingobium sp.
CAGGGCAAGTTCGGCGATCAGGGCGATCAGCTCCTCGCGCACCGGCACCGCGCGCTCGGCGGCGGCGGTCGGCGTCGGCGCGCGAAAGTCGGCGGCAAAATCGGCCAGCGTGGTGTCGGTCTCGTGGCCGACCGCGCTGATCACGGAGATCGTGCTGGCAGCGATGGCGCGAACCACCGCCTCTTCGTTGAACGCCCACAAGTCTTCGACCGAGCCCCCGCCGCGCGCGACGATCACCAGATCGGGCCGAGGCACCGGTCCGCCCGGCTCAATTGCGGAAAACCCGCGGACCGCAGCCGCAACCTGCTCTGCCGCACCATTGCCCTGAACCAACACCGGCCAGACCAGCACCTGGACCGGAAAGCGGTCTGCCAGGCGGTGCAGGATATCGCGGATCACCGCCCCGGTCGGCGAAGTGACCACGCCGATCACGCGCGGCACATAGGGCAGCGCCCGCTTGCGTTCCGGCGCGAACAACCCCTCGGCTTCAAACCGGGCCTTGTTGCGGGCCAGCAAGGCCAGCAAAGCGCCTTCGCCGGCGACTTCCATCCGCTCGATCACCAGCTGATAGTTCGAGCGGCCCGGATAAGTGGTCAGCTTGCCGGTCGCGATCACCTCAAGCCCATCCTCGGGCTGGAAGTTCAGCCGCTGGGTGGTGCCGCGCCACATGACCGCTTCGAGCCGCGCATTTTCGTCCTTTAGCGACAGATAGACGTGGCCCGATGCGGCGCGTTTGAACCCGCTGATCTCACCGCGCACCCGCACGAACCCGAACCGGTCTTCGACCACCCGCTTCAGCAATGCGGAAATCTCGCTGACCGACAGCGCTACGGCGTTGTCGCCCGCGGCTTCCTTCGCTACCAGCCCGGCGGGTTCTTCATCTGGATAAGGCGGCGCTGACATGAATATCCTGTTGTTGGGATCGGGCGGGCGCGAACATGCGCTGGCGTGGAAGCTGGCGCAATCCCGGTTGTGCGGCAAATTGTTTGCCAGCCCCGGCAATCCGGGGATAGCCGAGCACGCCGAACTGGTGGCGCTCAATGCGCAGAACCACGCCGACGTGCTGGCTTTTTGCGATGTGCAGCAAATCGGGCTGGTCGTGATCGGACCCGAAGCGCCGCTGGTCGATGGTCTGGCCGATAGCCTGCGTGGGGCCGCAATTGCGGTGTTTGGGCCGAGCAAGGCCGCCGCTCAGCTCGAAGGATCAAAGGCTTTCACCAAAGAGCTGTGCGAACGCCGCAATATCCCAACCGCTGCGTTCAAGCGCGTCACCAATGCCGCTGAAGCCCGGTCCGCGCTGGCGGCATTTTCAATTCCGGTGGTGATCAAGGCCGATGGACTGGCCGCGGGCAAAGGCGTGACCGTCGCCATGACCCGGGCTGAGGCCGAAGCGGCGATCGGCGAAATTTTCTCGGGCCGGTTCGGCGCTGCCGGGGCTGAGGCGGTGATCGAGGACTTTATGGAAGGCGAAGAGGCCAGCTTCTTTGCGATCACCGATGGTCACACAGTCGTGCCGTTCGGATCGGCGCAGGACCACAAGCGCGTCGGCGATGGCGATATCGGCCCCAACACCGGCGGGATGGGGGCCTATAGCCCAGCCCGGGTGCTGACCCCGTTGCTTGAGGCCGAGGCGCTGGAGCGGATCGTGATCCCGACAGTTCAGGGCATGGCGGCGGAAGGCATGCCCTATTCGGGGGTGCTCTATGCCGGGTTGATGCTGACCAAAGACGGGGTCAAGCTGATCGAATACAACGCCCGCTTCGGCGATCCGGAATGCCAGGTGCTGTTGCAACGCTATGAAGGCGATCTGGCCGAACTGCTGCTGGCAACTGCCGAAAACCGGCTGGGCGCGTTGCCTGTTCCGCGCTTTTCGGATGATACCGCACTGACCGTGGTGATCGCCGCCAAAGGCTATCCTGATGCGCCGGTCACCGGCGGAGAGATCAGCGGGATCGCCGCTGCAGAGGCCGAGGGAGCCAAAGTGTTTCAGGCCGGAACCGCCCTGCAGGACGGACAACTGGTGGCAAATGGCGGCCGCGTGCTCAATGTCACCGCCCGCGCCACTTCGGTCAGCGCGGCCCAGCAGGCGGCCTATGCAGCGGCGGAGAAAATCTATTTCCCGGATGGCTTCTACCGCCGCGATATAGGCTGGCGCGAAGCGATGCGCGAAGCTAAGGGTCAAGTATAACAGAATAAAACATGGGCCGCGCCTCTTGGAGGAACTAGGGTGAAAATTACCCTGATCGAAAGCGCGCGTCCGGAACTCCAATCCTGTCTGATCGGTTACGTTGGTGGCGAGATCGCCGCGCGCGGTGAGCTTGTTCGCCGGGTGATCCCGGCCCGGCCCAATTGCTTTGTCCAGATCGTGCTCGAAGGTGGGCACTGGCTCTATGACCTCGAAACCCGCGCCCGGCGCGAAGCTCCGCAGGTTGGGCTGTTCGGCCCGCTGACCCATTACCGCTATGATATGGAAGTGACCGGAAATCTGCGGACTTTTTCGGCGCGGCTGCAGCCGGCTGCGGCTGGCGGGCTGTTCGCGGTCGATCCCGTCGCGTTGGTCGATGGCTTCGTGCCGCTGACCCTGCCGGACGGCCTGCTGGATGAACTGCGCGCAGCGCCGGATTGGCAGGCCATGGTGGACCCGGTCGACCGCTGGTTGATTGCGCTTGGCCGTGACCGGACGTGCAACGATCCGGTCGCGCGTGAGGCGACCCGGCTGCGTCAACGGCATGGCACGGTGCCAATTCAGGAACTGGCCGATTGCGCCGGGCTGTCGTTGCGCCATTTCCAGCGCCGGTTCCGCGCGCTGACCGGGCTCAACCCAAAGCATTACGCGCGGATCTGCCGGATCGGCTATGCGGTGCACCGCAAGGAACTCGATCCTGAATCAAGCTGGACTGCGCTGGCGCATGAGGCCGGCTATGCCGATCAATCACACTTCATTCGCGATTTCAAAGCCCTGACTGGAACCCTGCCGAGCAGGTTTCTGCGCGGGCAAACTCCGATCCTGCGTTACCCCAAGTGGGACGAATAGGCTGGTTGCGGCGCTGAAGCATCAATGCAGGCCAGCAGCCCGCCGCTTTCAAGCTCGATCCCCAGATCATCAAGCAACTGCATCACTTCGCCGGTGGCCACCGATTTGGTCCGCGCCAAATCGGGAAAGCGGTGCAGATCAAGTTGGGTCAGCCCGAGCAAGACCAATTCGCGGTAGGCAACCCGCTCGTGCAGACCCGTGCCCAACCGAAAATCCATCTGCTGGGCCAGCCGCCGCAGCCCCGCTTCGATCCGGTCCTGGTTATGGCTTTGTTCGCGCCGTTTACGGTTCAATGTCACCAGCCAGTCCAGCGGCGCCAGCCCCGCCTCGGCCCGGGCAAAGCGCAGTTCTGAAACCAGTGCCGAAAAGCAACCCGGCCCAGTCAGTTTATGCGTGACCGGGTGGAACCGGCCCAACAGTTCCAGATCGACAAAGGAAGAATTGACCGGAGACACCAGCTTGTCAGCCATCGCAATGGCGCGCCTTACAATTGGGCTGTCATGCCCCGGTGCATCGATCACGACATAGTCACAGTCCCATCCGGCCCGGGCCAGTTCCTGACACAGCTGCGCGCCCGATGGTTGCTGCAACAACAGGTGGCGAGGCAACGGCAGCCGCGCGCCGAGCCGCTTGGCGGTGCCGCTGCGCGCGATCAGCGCCCGGCTGAGTGATTGCTGACGTCGGTCGAGATCGACCGCGAGCACTTTGTGCCCGGTATCGGCCAGTGCGACCGCCAGATGAAAGGCCAGTGTCGATTTGCCAACTCCACCTTTTTCGTTGGCTACGGTGATGATTTTGGCCGGGCCACGCGGCCTAGCCGCGATATCGGCCACCACGACGTGGGGATGTTCTCCATCCACAGAAACATCCCGCCGACTGGCGAACTTCCCGATCGAAGTGACCACGTTCATGCCGCAACCCCCGTTTTCCGGTGTCTGTAATCGCAACCGCGAATCGCCCGGAGGGGAAAACCTAGTGGATAAAGCTGTGGAAATCGAATCAGTTAGGAATCGGTCCTTAGCCCAGCCGGGCTGCCGCCAATTCCTTCAGATCGGCTTCGGGCCGGGCGCCATAGTGCGAGATGATCTCGGCCGCGCAGATCGCGCCCAGCGTCAGACATTCGGCCACCGGGCGGCGGCCGACAAAGCCATGGAGGAACCCGGCCGCGAACAGATCGCCCGCGCCGGTGGTATCAACCACCCGCGCAACTGGCTGGGCCGGAACATCGGTCCGCACCCCGTCCTGCACCGCCACTGCGCCGTGTTCGCTGCGGGTCACCACCAGCGTCGGCACTTTAGGGGCAAGCTGAGCCAATCCCGCATCGAAATCATCCAGCCCGGTCAGCGCGGCCAGTTCGATATGATTGGCAAACAGGATATCGATTTCCCGCGCGTCGATCAGGCGGCGGAAATCATCGCCGTGGCGCTCGATTACGAAGGCGTCAGACAACGTGAAGGCGACCTTGCGGCCTGCGCCGCGCGCCGCCGCAATCGCCCGGCGCATCGCGGCGCGCGGCTCTGCGGGATCCCACAGATAGCCTTCGAGGTAGAGGATTTCGGCATCGGCGATTGCCGCTTCATTCAGCGCGGCGGGCGGCAGATACTGCGACGCACCCAGAAAGGTGTTCATCGTCCGCTGGCCATCCGGGGTCACGAAAATCAGGCAGCGCGCGGTCGGCGGATCGCCCGCCCGGGCCGGAGTATCGAACCGAATTCCGCCCGCGCGGATATCGTGCGCAAACACCTCGCCCAGCTGATCGTCCGCCACCTGCCCGATAAAGCCGCAGCTTGAACCAAGCGCGGCCAGACCGGCCAAGGTATTGGCCGCCGACCCGCCCGAAATCTCGCGCGCTGGGCCCATCGCTTCGTACAATTCCTGCGCGCGCGGCGTATCGATCAGGGTCATCCCGCCCCGCACCATGCCCAGCCGCTCGATCAGCGCATCATCGCATGGGGCCATGACATCGACGATGGCATTGCCGATGGCGATGACCTGAGTGCTGGGCTTGGGCATGGCAGAGTTCCTGTAACGGCGGGGAAAATCGCGCCGCGCCTAGCGGCTTTTTGTGATGCTGGAAAGCGGCGTTGACTCGGCGCGGGTGGCAGGCGATTCCCGCATCCGATGCTGAGCGCTTTTGCCCTTGCCCTGTCCCGGATCGCCGATCCCCGGTTGCTGCCGATCTGGCTTAAAAGTCTGGTCGTAACGCTGCTGGCCTGCGCGGCACTGGGAATAGCCGGTTGGAACGGCCTGAACGCGCTGATCCTGCACTATTTCGCCGATTCCGCGATTAGCCAGCTGGCCTCGAGCGTCCTTACCCTGCTGGCCGGGTGGCTGCTATGGCGGATTGTCGCGCTGGCGGTGCTACAGTTCTTTGCCGACGAAGTGGTCCAGACGATCGAGGCGCGCGACTATCCCGCCATGGCCGCCAGCGCCCGCAAGCTGGGTCTGCGTGAGGAAGGTGGCAGGGCGTTGGCCGGGGCCGGACGGGCGTTGCTGTTCAATCTGCTGGCCTTGCCAGTGGCGTTGGTGCTGATGATCACCGGGATCGGCGCGCCGCTGGTGTTTCTGGCGGTCAATGCGGTGCTGCTGGGGCGGGAGCTGCAGGATATGGTCTGGCTGCGGCATCGCCCGTCGCCAGACAGCCCCCCGCCGCTGAGCGGATGGGAACGGCTGAGCCTCGGCGCGGTCACTGCATTTCTGCTCACCGTGCCTGTGGTCAATTTCATCGCACCTTTCCTGGGAGCGGCTTGCGCGGTTCACCTGATTCATCGCAAGGGGCTGGTTACAAACCGATGAACCATAAAGTCTTTCCGCTACTGGGCCTGAGCCTGTTGCTGGCCGCCTGCGGATCGACCGGGGCGGTGAACCGCGCGCCTGCGCAAAGCACCGGCAAAGTCCGCACGCCGGTGCGCGCCCCGGTCCCGGCACCGCCGCGCCGCGCGCAAGTTCAGGCCGCACCGGGGCTCGAAGGCGTGATCGGGGCAACACCCGATGATCTGATCCGCGAATTCGGCCCGGCCCGGCTTGATGTGTGGGAAGGCGATGCCCGCAAGCTGCAATTTACCGGGCAACCCTGCGTGCTCGACATCTACCTCTATCCGCCCGCCCCGGGGCGCGAGCCGCAGGCGACCTATGTCGAGGCGCGCCGCGCCAGCGATGGGCAAGAAGTAGACCGCGCCGCCTGTATTGCCGCGTTGCGCGGGCGTTAGGCCGCAGCGGCGGGCCGCGGGACAAAGCTTTCGCCGGTTTCTTCGTCGATAAAGGCGATCAGCGCCTTTTCCATCTCGTCGAGCTCTTCGTCGGCATCGAGCATATCCTGCAGCCAGCTCTGTTCGGCGCTGCCAAACTGGCTGGCGGCATCGGCATCGTCGTCCCAGGCGGCCAGCACATCGTCGGTTTCGCTGGAACCTTTGAGCAGGCTGGCGAAACCGTCTTCGACATCGGCGCAGGCGATCCGGCCCAAAAATCCGCCAATCCCGGCGCCTTCGGCAGCCATGAATTTTTCGAGTTCAGCCGCGCGGGCTTCGCTCAATGCTTCGTGTCCGCCAAAGCCGAGCAGGAAATTGGCGACGCCTTTGACAAACAGGTCGGACCATTCGGGCGCGTTGGGTTCGTAGAGCGCTGCGTCCTTGATCCGGAACAGCAGTTCGGCTTCGCGCTGGCTGACCCCGGCGGGGCGCTCGCTGCCCGTACCGAAAATCACCCGCTTGAGGATTGCCACTTCGCTGGCATTGATTCCCTCAGTGGCAAGCTGGCCGTGGCGGGTCGGGCCTTCGCCCAGCGTCACTGCTTCTTCGATGTGTTTGAGGGCGTAATCGCGCAGAACCTGCGGCACGCTGGTCGCCACTTCGATCACCCGAACCAGCAGTTCCAGTTCGGCCATGGTGCCGACCCGGCCATCGCGATCGACCCGGCTGATCAGCTCTTCGGCCATTTCCTGATCGACATAACCGCTCGGTTCGACCGCATAGACCACGAAACTGGTCAGCGCATCGACGAAGAAGTCGCTCCATTCGGCACTGGGATCATCGCAGGTGTCGTTCGCCAGAAACAGCGATTCCGCCTCGTCCGGGCTCATCTTGCCGTCGGCCCAGCCCAGCCGGCGCAGATCGAGG
>JANMHL010000399.1:0-2528 GCA_031375125.1 Novosphingobium sp.
GACAGGTCCTCATTGCAGAAGTCGGTCAGCGCGCGGACGTAGGTGTTGAAATCGAACTCTTCAGTCGCCGTTTTCAGCGTGGCATCCAGCTTCGCCAGCAGCGCCAGCACATAGCGTTCCAGCTCCGGCATCGCCGAGACATCTTTGACCTTCTCGTCGTCGCTGAAGCCGTCGAGCGCGCCGAGCAAATAGCGGAAAGTGTTGCGCAATTTGCGGTACTGGTCCGACACGCCTTTCAGGATCTCATCGCCGATCCGGTGATCTTCGGTGAAATCGACCGACAGCGCCCACAGCCGGATGATATCCGCGCCGTATGTTTCCATGACCTTGATCGGGTCGATGGTGTTGCCCAGCGATTTGGACATTTTCATGCCCTTGGCGTCCATCGTGAAGCCGTGGGTCAGGATCCGGTCATAAGGCGCGCGGCCGCGGTTGGCGCAGCTTTCCAGCAGGCTCGATTGGAACCAGCCGCGATGCTGATCGCTGCCTTCGACATAGATGTCGGCCGGCCAGCTGAGGTCAGGCCAGCGCCCTGAATCGAGCACATAGGCATGGCTGGTGCCCGAATCGAACCACACGTCGAGAATGTCGGGCACGGCCTCCCACTCGTCGGCGTTGTAGGCATCCCCAAGGAAGCTGTGCGCGGTTTCCGGCGTCCAGGCGTCGATCCCCTGTTCGCGCACGGCGGCAACGATCCGTTCGTTGACGGCATGGTCGATCAGGTATTCGCCGCTCTTGCGGTTGACGAACAGCGTGATCGGCACGCCCCAGGCGCGCTGGCGGCTGAGCACCCAGTCGGGCCGCCCGGCGACCATCGACCCGATCCGGTTGCGGCCCTTTTCGGGGGTGAACGCCACGCGCTCAATCTCGCTCATCGCGGTTTCGCGCAGGGTGCGGCCATCGGCCAGCGGCTTGTCCATCGGCACGAACCATTGCGGCGTGCAGCGGTAGATCACCTTGGCCTTTGACCGCCACGAATGCGGGTAGGAATGCTTGTAATCGGCAGAGGCCGCCAGCAGCCCGCCTGCTTCGCGCAAGTCGGTGCAGATCGGGCCATCGGGGGCGTTGAACTTGGGGTTGATGACTGAGCCTTGCCCGCCCAGCCACGGCCAGTCTTCGCGGTACTTGCCATCGCCTTCGACCACGAATTTGGGGTTCAGGCCGTTCGCCTTGCACAGTTCGAAATCGTCCTCGCCGTGGTCGGGCGCCATATGGACCAGTCCGGTGCCGCTCTCGGTGGTGACAAAGGCACCCGCCAGCAGCGGACGCGGCTCAGCAAAGAACCCGCCGAGGTGGTGCATCGGGTGGCGGGCGACGGTTCCGGCGAGGGCGCTGCCCCAAATGAACTGTTTGTCAGAGCCGGGTAAGTCGAGCACTTCGATTGTGTCCGCGACTTCCGCTTCATCGCGGCCCAGAAACTTGGCCAACCTCCTCATGAACGGAACGATCAGCTCCGAGCCCACAAGATAACGATGACCTTCAAAGCGAAGTAGGCTGTAACCAACCTTTGGCCCATAGGCCAAAGCCTGGTTCACCGGGATCGTCCAAGGCGTAGTCGTCCAGATCACCGCATGCGCGCCAACCAGTTCCGCAATCGGCGACTCTACAATCTCAAACGCCACGTCGATCTGGGTCGAGGTGATATCCTCGTACTCAACCTCAGCCTCGGCCAGCGCGGTCTTTTCGACCGGCGACCACATCACCGGCTTGGCCCCGCGATAGAGGTTGCCGCTGGTCGCAAACTTGAGCAGCTCTTCGACGATCGTTGCTTCGCTCTCGGCCTGCATGGTCAGGTAGGGATTGTCCCAATCGGCCATCACGCCGAGCCGCTTCAGCTGGCCGCGTTGGGCATCGACCCAGTGCTGGGCATAGGCGCGGCATTCTGCCCGGAATTCGAGCAGCGGGACCTGATCCTTATCGAGCTTCTTTTTGCGGTACTGCTCTTCAACTTTCCATTCGATCGGCAGGCCGTGGCAATCCCAGCCCGGCACATAGGGCGCGTTCTTGCCCAGCAGGTTCTGCGTGCGGCAGACCATGTCCTTGATCGTGTGGTTCAGCGCGTGGCCGATGTGCATGTCGCCGTTCGCATAGGGTGGGCCATCATGGTACATGAAGGTTTCGCGGCCCCGGCGAAGATCGCGCAGCTGTTCATACAGCTTCTCAGCCTCCCACCGCGCGGCAATAATCGGCTCCTTCTGGGGGAGTCCGGCCTTCATCGGGAAATCGGTCTTCGGCAGGAAGACGGTGTCTTTGAGATCGCGCTGCTGTGTCATATCGCGCGGGCCTTAGCTGGGGCGGCGGCGTTTCGCAATTTTTGGTTCACACGAAGACACGAAGATGTTGCGCTAGGTGGCGGAGCCGCCCCCCCAATTACAAACCTTGCGATTGGGACTGATGCTTGAGGAGTGAAATCGGCCTGCGGCCCGCAAAGACATCTTCGTGTCTTCGTGTGAACCCCTCTTTTCTTGCCTCACGCCAAACCCGTCGCTAACGGCCCTCGCATGGAATACGTCTCCACCCGCGGCTCT
>JANMHL010000400.1:0-7243 GCA_031375125.1 Novosphingobium sp.
AGCACTTTGCTGCGCCCGGTTATCGCCCGGGCCCAGCGGATCACCGCGCGGTTGGCCTCGCTGGCTGAGGAAGTGACCTGCCAGAAAGGCAACTTGAACCGCGCCGACAATTCCTTGCCCACCACCAGCGCGTCCTCGGTCGGGAGCATGAAAGTCAGCCCCCGCGCCGCTTGCCGGGCGATCGCGGCGGCAACCGGGGCGGGCGAGTGGCCAAACATCGATCCGGTATCGCCGAGGCAGAAATCGTCATAGCGATGCCCATCGGCGTCCCACAGCTCTGCCCCCACCGCACGATCAGCGAACAGCGGAAACGGCGTGCCCCAATCGAGCATCCAGTGGAACGGCACCCCCCGGTGCCAATGCCGCGCGGCCTTTGCAGCCAGTGCCGCCGAACGCGGGTTGGCGGCGGCATAGCGCGCCAGTTCGGCGTCACGCATTGCGGCGATGGCGTGGTCAGAAATCACAGCCGGTCCCGCAAGGCGTAATAGAGCATACCGGCCACATACAGCGGATGGCGCAGCAGCGCTCCACCGGGAAACGGCTGGACCGGCAGATTGGCGAACAGATCAAAGCGCTGCGCGGTGCCCTGCATCGCTTCGGCAATCAGTTGCCCCGCCAGAGTGGTCAGCAGCACCCCGTGGCCCGACCAGCCGTGCGCGAAAAAGCTGTTTCCGATCCGCCCGAAATGCGGCAGCCGGTTCAGCGTAACCCCGACCATCCCGCCCCAGCCATAGTCGATTGGCACGCCTTGCAGTTGCGGGAACACCCGCTCCAGATACGGCCGCACGAAAGCTTCGATAGCGGCAGGCGGACGCGGCGAGTACTTTTCACCGCCCCCAAAAATCAGGCGGCCATCCGCTGATAATCGGTAGTAATTGAGCACGAACTTGCTGTCCGAAACCGCCGCGCCCGATGGGATCAGGGCGCGGGCACGGTCTGCGCCCAGTGGGGCGGTCGCCACGTTGTAGTTGGCAACCGGCATCGTCATCTTGCCCAGCCCCGGATCGAGCGCGCCCATGAAGGCATCGCAGGCCAGCACGCCGTGGACGGCCATGACTTTGCCCAGCGCCGTGGTGGCGATCACCGGTCCGGCGTGATCCATTGCGATGACTGCGCTGTCTTCGAAGATCCGCACTCCGGCATCGCGGGCCGCCTGCGCCAGCCCCAACGCATAGTTGAGCGGATGGAGATGGCCGCCGTTCGCATCGAAATAGCCGCCGTGATAGCCGGTACTGGCAACGAATTGCGGCACATCGCCCGCCGAAACAATCCGCCCGCCCTCATAGCCCAGCAGCCGCTCCAGGCAATCCAGCTCGCGTTTCATGGCTTCCAGATGCGCCGATTTTGCAGCAGCGTGAAAATGGCCCTGGCGCAGATCACAGGCGATCCCGTGCCGTGCGATCCGGCCCTTGACCAGATCGCCCGCCAGATTGGCGAGGCCAACCAGTTCGCGGGTCCGATCGTCGCCAAACCGCTGGGCAAGCTCGGCTGCGCCCCAGCGCATCCCGGGGATCATCTGCCCGCCGCTACGCCCCGAAGCGCCCCAGCCGATCCGCTGGCTTTCCAGCAGCACCACCGAAAGCCCGGCCTCAGCCGCATGGAGCGCTGCCGAAAGCCCGGTAAACCCGCCGCCGACCACCTCCACATCGGCGCTAATCGCCCCGCGCAATTGCGGCTGGGCAGAACTCGAATGGGCCGTTGCCGCGTAATAGGACGGCGCATGGGGCTCCATGATTACACCTTCAGCAGCAGGTGTTCCCGCTCCCACGAGCTGATGACCGACTGATAGGCGTAGAGCTCGGCATCCTTCATCGCCCAGAAGATCTCGAAAAACGGCTCGCCCAGCAGGGTCTTGACCGGCTTGCACTGATAAAACCGGTCAAGCGAAGCCTCCAGCGTGCGCGGCAAGGTGCGGGCGCGGTTATAGGCGTTGCCCTCCATGATCTTGGGCGGCACCATCCGTTCAACCATTCCGATATAGCCGCAGATCAGCGAAGCCGCGATCGCCAGATACGGATTGGCGTCAGCCCCGGCGAGGCGGTTTTCAACTCGGCGATCCTTGGATTCAGAAACCGGCACGCGGAACCCGCAAGACCGGTTATCATTGCCCCAGTGGACGTTGATCGGCGCCGCCGTATCGGGCCGCATCCGGCGGAACGAATTCACATTGGGGGCAACCAGCGGCAGGATTTGCGGCATCAACCGGACCAGCCCGGCCACATGGCTGCGGAACAGCGCAGTTTCCTTGCCGTTATTGGTCGAAAAGACGTTTCGTCCCGTTTCGGTGCTCAGCACCGATTGGTGGATATGCATCGCGCTGCCGGGTTGATCGGCCATCGGCTTGGCCATGAAAGTGGCATAGACCCCGTGATCCAGCGCGACCTGCCGGACGATCCGTTTGAACAACAGCACCTGATCGGCCAGCGCCAGCGGATCGCCGTGAATGAAGTTCACTTCCAATTGCGCAGCGCCAGCCTCGTGGATCATCGTATCGATGTTCAGATCGGCCTTTTCGCACCAGTCATAGATCTGCTCGATGATGTCTTCGAACTCGCTCAGCGCCTCCAGCCCGAAGGCCTCGCTGGCGGTTTCGGCCCGGCCCGAGCGGCCCGGCGGCGGGGTCAACGGGAAATCGGCGTCGAGGTTTTTCGAGACGAGATAAAACTCAGCCTCAGGCGCGATCACCGGCTGCCAGCCCTTGGCTTCATACAGCGCCAGCACCTTTTTCAAGATCTGGCGCGGGGCGATCTCGACCGGCTTGCCATCGGAATAATAGGCATCGCAGATCACATAGGCGGTCGGCGTCTTGAAGCCGGGCGCCTCACGCAGGGTCGATGGATCGGGAACCAGAAACACGTCCGGATCAAAATCGGGCACAATATGCTCGACATCTTCGGGATAGCCGCCGGTGACGGTGACGATGAACACGCTGCCCGGGATCCGCAGGGTCTTGTCAGCCAAGGACTTGACGAATTTATTGGCGGGCAGAACCTTGCCGCGCTGGATCCCGTTCATGTCCGGGACAATACATTCCACCTCGCTGATCCCGCGTTCCTTGAGCCAGCTGGCAATATCGGTAGTCATGGGGTTACTCCGCCACCAGGTCTTTCAGGAATGCGCGCACCCGCTTGGCGTTGACGCCAAAGTCGCTGATCCCGACCCGGCTGACCGAGCGCATATCGACCTGCGAGCCCTGACCGTCGGCGGTCGACGCGATCCGGATCACCACATCGTCGTGGAAGCGAATAAAGGAAACACTGGCGGTCGCCTCGACCTGGCCGCGCACCGGATCGCTTTTGGCAATGGCCCAGCCGCGCGCGGTGGCCAGCGCGGTGACTTGCGCGGTTGCCTCCGCCACCGGCTTGGCCAGCACCACCGGCGCGAGATCACCGTAAGACCCGGCGTGGAGCTTTTTCCAGTTTTCGGCTGTGCCCACACCGGCCAGATTATCGGCCCGCAAGCTGAGCACTTCGAACTGCGGCGGATTAGCCAGATCAGTGGTAACATCGTGGATCGCGGGGATATCACCCGCCGCCAGCGGGCGTGAGGCGATAAATCCGACATAGACCAGCGAAACTGCCAGCGCCGCCAGCAGCTTGCCGCGTCCGCCAGCCGCGCCGCCGCGCCCGGTGATTAGCGCCGCAATCCCGGCCAGCAGCGCCACCAGTGCAATCAGTCCGCCGCCCAGCAGCCCGGAAAAACCAGCCAGCTTGGGGATCAGGTCATAGCGCGCCGCGGTCAGCCCGGCGCCTGCCACGATCAAGGCCGCACCGGTCAGGCGGATTGACCAATGGGTCAGGCGCGGTCCCCAGACGGAACCGGTGGCGGGCGGAGTGTTGGCTGTTGTCATGGGGTGGAAGTCAGCAGGAAAAACGGCCAAGGTCAATCGGTCCGTCCAATTGGCGGCGGCTTGGCGCAAGGAACGAACCCGATAATGACCCGGCGCGTGATCCTCGCTGGCGGCGGCCATGCCCATCTGGCGGTGCTGGCCGATTGGGCGCGGGCAGCGCTGCCGGGCACCGTCCGAACGCTGATTACATCAGCGCGCCATACCGCTTATTCGGGAATGCTGCCCGGCTGGATGGCGGGAATCTATCGCGCCGACGAACTGCTGATCGATCTGGCTCCACTAGCCCAGCGGGCCGGAGCCGAACTGGTGCTGGCCGATGTCGCCGGGCTGGATGCCGCGCGGCAGACCTTGCAGCTGTCCACTGGCGAGGCAGTCGCGTTCGATCTGCTTTCACTGGCGACCGGCGGTGAAACAGACACCGCTGCTCTTGCGAGGCTCGGTGAGCATTTGCTGCCAGTGCGGCCGGTGAATGAGTTCATGGCCCGCTGGACCCAGTTTCTTCTGCGCCAAAGCACCGCGTCGACCCCAACCGTCGCGATAGTCGGTGGCGGCGCGGGCGGGGTCGAACTGGCCTTGGCCGCCCGCGCGGCGCTGCACCCGATTTGCCGGGCGGCGCGGATCGTGCTGGTCGCTGGCCCCCACGGCCTGCTGCCGGATCACGCCCCACGGGTGCGGGCCTTGGCCAACCGGGCCTTGGCGAAACGCGGCGTGGTGGTTTACGCGGCATTGGCGCAAGGCCGCGCGGACGGGTTGGCTTTGTCCACCGGCGCGGTCCTGCCCGCCGATCTGGTGATCGCCGCAACCGGCAGTGTCGCCCCGGCCTGGCTGGCGCAGAGCGGTCTGGCCTGCACCCCGCGCGGCTATGTCTCGGTTGGTGCCGATCTGCGCAGCCCCTCACACCCCGCGATCTTCGCCGCCGGAGACATCATCCAGCGCAGCGACCGCCCGCTCGCCCGCTCCGGCGTCCATGCGGTCAAAGCTGGACCGGTGCTCGCCGCCAACCTGCGCGCGGCGCTGACGGGTGCACCGCTGCAGCGCTATCAGCCGCGTGATGCCACGCTCTACCTGCTGTCGCTGGGCGATGGTCACGCGATTGCCTCGTGGAGCAAGTTCGCCGGTTCAGGCCGCTGGCTCTGGTGGATCAAGGATCAGATCGACCGCCGCTTCGTCTCCCGCTACACCCGCTGAGCACAGCATAAGGAACCCGCCGTTGAAACGCATTGTGATCGCACTGGTACTGCTGCTTGGTCTGGCCGCCTGGTTTGGGCTGGATCTGGGCCAATACCTCACGCTTGATGCGCTGAAGGCCCAGCAGGCCGCGTTTGAAGGCACTTACCGCGCCAACCCGCTGCTGGTGATCGCGGTGTTCTTTGCGGTCTATGTCACGCTGACCGCGCTGTCGGTGCCGGGGGCGGCGATCATGACACTGGCGGCAGGGGCGATTTTTGGCGTTGCGACTGGTACGCTCATTGTCTCTTTCGCCTCGACAATCGGCGCAACGCTGGCCTTCCTCGCCTCGCGCTATTTGTTTCAGAATGCGGTCCAATCCCGGTTTGGTGAGCGGCTGAAAGGCGTCAACGAAGGGATCGCGCGCGACGGGGCGTTCTATCTGTTTTCGCTGCGGCTGGTGCCGGTGTTCCCGTTCTTTCTGGTCAATCTGGCGATGGGGCTGACCCCGATCCGGACCTGGACCTATTACTGGGTCAGCCAGCTGGGAATGCTGCTGGGCACGCTGGTCTATGTCAACGCCGGAACACAGCTGGCGCAGATATCGACGCTGCGCGATGTCGCCTCGCCCGGGCTGCTTGGCTCGTTCGTGGCGCTCGGGCTGCTGCCGTGGCTGGGTAAATGGATCATGGCGCTGATCAAGCGCCGCAAGGTCTATGCCCGGTTCACCCGCCCCAAAAACTATGACCGCAATCTGGTGGTGATCGGGGCTGGCGCGGCGGGCCTCGTCTCCTCGCTGATCGCCGCCACCGTCAAAGCCAAAGTGACGCTGGTCGAATCGAACAAGATGGGTGGCGATTGCCTCAACTATGGCTGCGTTCCGTCCAAAGCGCTGATCCAGTCCGCCAAAGTCGCCGACGCGATGCGCCATGCTGATCGCTATGGCCTGACCGGCACCGAGCCGCAGTTCAGCTTCAAGGCCGTGATGCAGCGGATCGAGGATGTCATCACCGCGATCGAACCGCATGACAGCGTTGAGCGCTACACCGGCCTCGGCGTCGATGTGGTCCAAGGCTATGCCAAGATCGTCGATCCCTGGACCGTTGAAATCGCCCGGAATGATGGCACCACCCAGCGGCTGACAACCCGTGCAATCGTGATCGCCGCCGGGGCCGAGCCGTTGGTGCCGGACCTGCCGGGGCTGGCCGAATCAGGCTACCTGACCAGCGACACCATGTGGGAACACTTCGCCAAGCTAGACGCCATCCCGCGCCGGATCGCGGTGATGGGCGGTGGGCCAATCGGCGCGGAACTGGCGCAAGCCTTCGCCCGGCTTGGCGCAGAAGTCAGCCTGATCGAAATGGGCCCGCGCCTGCTTCCGCGCGAAGATGCCGATGTGGCCGAACTGGCGCGAACCGCGCTGGAACGTTCAGGCGTCGCGGTGCTGACCGGGCACAAGGCGCTGCGGGTTGAAGGGCAAGCTGTGGTGGCCGAGCATGACGGCGCCGAAGTCAGCATCGGCTATGACGCGCTGATCGTCGCGGTCGGGCGCAAGGCGCGGCTATCGGGCTATGGCCTGGAGGAGCTTGGGGTTGAAACCGGCAAGACCGTGGTGACCGACGATTATCTCGCCACGCTCTATCCCAACATCTACGCTGCGGGCGATGTCGCCGGGCCATACCAGCTGACTCATGTGGCTTCGCATCAGGCCTGGTTCGCCAGCGTCAACGCGCTGTTCGGCCAGTTCAAGCGGTTCAAGGCCGATTACCGCGTGATCCCCTGGACCACCTTTATCGATCCAGAAGTCGCCCGCGTCGGGCTGAACGAACAGGAAGCGCAAGCACAAGGGATCGCCCACGAAGTCACCACCTATCAGTTGGACGACCTCGACCGCGCGATTGCGGACAGCGCTGCTTACGGCTTTGTCAAAGTGCTGACCCCGCCGGGCAAGGACAAGATCCTCGGGGTGACTATCGTCGGCAATCACGCGGGCGAGCTGCTGGCCGAATATGTGCTGGCGATGAAGCACGGACTGGGGCTGAACAAGATCCTCGGCACGATCCACACCTATCCGACCATGGCCGAAGCCAACAAATTCGCCGCCGGGGAATGGAAGAAAAAGCACGCCCCGCAAGCCCTGTTGCGGCTGGTCGAGCGCTATCACACTTGGCGGCGCGGCTAGGATGTTCGATGCCCGCCTGCGCCCGCTGATCGATCCGCCGCTCA